>MHFD01000049.1:3886-7064 GCA_001804045.1 Omnitrophica bacterium RBG_13_46_9 | reverse complement strand
GAGCTTCTTACGACTATATTTGCGCCGAATACCCCCCTCCACGACGGCGGGGTCATTGTGCAGGGTTCCATTGTCGCGGCGGCAGGATGTCTTTTCCCGCTGACGCAGAACCCGCACATAAGCAGCGCTCTAGGCACGCGTCACAGGGCGGCTATAGGTTTGAGCGAAGAGACCGATGCTATTGTGATAGTCGTCAGCGAGGAGACGGGAGACATATCTATTTCCGTAAATGGGAAACTGACGCGCCATCTCGACGAAAAAGAGCTCAGCCGCGCATTGAGCAATATCTTTAAACCCCAGAAGGCCGGCAGATCGATATTTGATTTCTGGAATAAGCTTGTTTCCCGAATGGTCGGCGTGACATCAGAAAAATGAGAATAAAACAGTTTTTCTTACATAACATAGGCCTGAAATTATTGGCGCTTGTCCTGGCATTTGTGACATGGTTCTATGTCGGCGAGGTGACAAAGACAGACACGGAGAAAACGGTTCTGCAGAAACTCCTTTTTCAGCCCAATTATATATCAAAGAGGGTGGAGATAAAACCTGTTTACAGAGGAGTGGCGCCCGCCGGGTACAAATTTATTGATAAAAACGTCAAGGTTACGCCGGAGTACCTGTTTATTGTGGGATCAGCGAAGATCTTGTCAAGCATAGACGCTATTTTCACCAAACCCATCAATCTGGGTGAGTATACGGTAAGCAAAACGGTGGATATGGAACTTGAGAGCTTTTCTCCTTCTATCAGATTCCAAACAACAAAGGTCCAGGTATTTCTGCCTTTCGAAAAGACGCAATAACAGGCAAAGAACGGACGACATGAGACTCTTAGGCGTAAATATCGACCATGTAGCAACCATAAGGCAGACCAGAAGGATTGACTACCCCGACCCCTTGGAAGCGGCCCTGCTTTGTCAGGAGGCAGGAGCAGACTCGATCGTGTGCCATCTCAGGGAAGATCGCCGGCATATTCAGGACCTCGACTTGTTCAGACTCAAAAAAAGAGTTAAGGTCAAGTTGAATCTGGAGATGGCCATATCAAATGAGATCGTCGACATAGCCCTGGATGTGAAACCGGATCAGGTAACCCTCGTCCCGGAAAAGAGAGAGGAGCTGACGACCGAGGGCGGCCTGGATGTCGTATCGCAAAGATCCGGGATAAAACGGATCTTGAAGGTTATGGAACGATCTGGTATTGCCACAAGTATTTTTATAGACCCGGACATCCGGCAGATCAGGGCATCCCGCGAAATAGGCGCCGGCATGATAGAGCTGCATACAGGCAGTTATGCCAACGCGAAAAATCGAACGCAATTGAGGCGCCGGTACTTATCGCTAAAAAAATGCGCCGAGGTCGCAAAGGATCTGGGTCTTAAAGTCTTCGCCGGGCATGGCCTGAATTATGAGAACATAAAGCCCCTTGTGAGGATCGATGCGATCGAAGAGTATAATATTGGGCATTCGATTGTTTCGCGCGCAATCTTTGTCGGGCTGGCCAGGGCCGTAAAAGATATGAAAGCCCTTTTGAAATGAAATCACAAAAATGATAGTCGGAACAGGCATAGACATTGTAGAGATATCGCGCTTCAAGAACGCGACGAAAAAATGGGGCGGGAATTTCCTGGATAAGATATTTACCAAAAACGAGGTCGTTTATTCTAAAAAGAGGCGGTTTCAGGACCAGCATTTCGCGGCGCGCTTCGCCGCTAAAGAAGCGGTGCTTAAAGCGTTTGGCGATAAGATGACCAGCATACGCAATTGGCAGGATATCGAGATTTTAAACGATAAAAGCGGCAAGCCTTATATTCGTTTCCACGGGAGCGCAAAAAGACTGAAAACAAAAGAAAAGATAGATAAAGTTGTCATCAGCATGGCGCACTGCAGGAACCACGCAGTTGCGAACGCGATTTTGCTAAGGGGCGAATAATGGTAAAAAAGCACATATCAAAGATCCCGTTGCGAAAACAAGATACCCATAAAGGCGATTTCGGACACGTGTTTGTCCTGGCAGGCTCTACGGGTATGACGGGCGCGGCGTACCTTTCAGCGCAGGCCGCTCTTTTGTCAGGCAGCGGCCTTGTTACCTGCGGCATACCTGAGAGTTTAAATTCTATCATGGAGGTCAAACTTACTGAGGTAATGACGCTGCCGCTACCGGAGACAAAAGAGGCCACCCTTGCTCTCGACGGCGAAAAGGAGATCGTGGATTTTTCCGTGAAGGTCGATGTCGTGGCTATGGGACCCGGGCTTTCAAAGAATAGGGTTACCCAGAAACTGGTCCGGAGTCTACTGGATAAGATAGATAAACCTATCGTGCTGGATGCGGACGGCCTAAACGCCATTGCGGATGACTGCCGTCTTGTAAACAGGGATGCGCCTACGATCTTGACGCCGCACGCCGGGGAGATGTCGCGGCTCACAAAGAAGGATATAAATGAGATTCAGCAAAATAGGGAGGATATCGCCCGGGATTTTGCAAAAAGGCATAAAGTGATCGTCGTCTTGAAGGGCTATCGGACCGTAGTGGTAAACGCTAAGGGCGCGGTATATGTAAATAAAACAGGCAATTCCGGAATGAGCACGGCAGGCGTCGGCGATGTGCTGACAGGTATGATATCGAGTTTTGTCGGACAGGGTATCGATCCGTATAGCGCAGCGGTTATCGGCGTTTACCTGCACGGCCTGGCGGGTGATATCGCGGCAAAAGAGAAAGGGCCGTTTAGTCTCATCGCCCGCGACATTTTAGATAAATTACCGAAAGCGATACAGTCGGTCGTCTAGACGATGACTTTATAGGCCGAGGTAGCTCAGGTGGTAGAGCAGGGGTTTTGTAAACCTCAGGTCGCTGGTTCAAATCCAGTCCTCGGCTCCAGCTTACTATGAATATAGAAAAGATTAAAAACTTATATTTTAGCAAAAAGCGAAACGTACAAGAAATCGCTGATGAACTGGGATATTCCTTTTGGCAAGTTTATGAACTAATGAAAAAGAATAATGTTTTGCGAAGAACCCCTTCGGAAATAAATTATTTAAAGAGCGATAAAGGCAAACCAAAATTTGTGTTGAAGGAACCAATGGATGCGGATGGTGAAAAATTAAAAATTGCAGCCATCATGCTTTAGTGGGCAGAGGGGGCCAAAGAAGGTGGCGCGATCGATCTTGCGAACAGTGATCCTGA
>MHFD01000049.1:3400-3860 GCA_001804045.1 Omnitrophica bacterium RBG_13_46_9 | reverse complement strand
TAAGGGAAATCTGCGGAATAGCGGAAAAGAGAATCAGGATTTATTTATACGCATTCGAAGACCAGAATGTTCCTGAATTAAAAAACTATTGGGGTAAAATAACAAAAGTACCACAGTCACAATTTACGAAACCTTATATTAGAAGAAGAAACACTAATAAAACGGACCGAAGAATACCCTATGGCATAGTCCACGTTCGCTATAACGACAAGAGGCTATTTGGCAAAATAAAAGAGTGGTTGAGCGAATATATCGTTCTTTTTAATCATGGGGAGATGCCGGAGCAGTCAAACGGACCAGACTGTATAAAATGCAGCGCCATCGGGAAACCGGTGGTGTAAAAGCGGGTGAATTCAGGGAAACCCGCCTTTTTTATAAAGGCAGGGCAATCCTGAGCCAAGCCCCGCCCTTTTGGCAATTTGGTATGTTGCATGATGTGCCAAATGCGCCATAAGGGCGG
>MHFD01000049.1:2789-3296 GCA_001804045.1 Omnitrophica bacterium RBG_13_46_9 | reverse complement strand
TTAATCCCGCACTTTTGGAAAAAGTGCGGGGCAAGCTACCTATACGGGTTCGATCCCCGTCTCCCGCTCCAGTGGTAAAACGGGAAAACAGCCTTCTTAAATGAGCACTGGATTTATGTCAGCCCTGTGGTTGACATAAACCCATCATCTTTGCGCTGCTTCTCTGAAGGTGCGAATTTAATCCCGCACTTTTGGAAAAAGTGCGGGGCAAGCTACCTATACGGGTTCGATCCCCGTCTCCCGCTCCAGTGGTGATACATTAACGTAGTCTTTGTAAATGTGTACTGGATCTATGTCGTGGAACATCATAGTGTGTCATAGATATGTAATAAATGTATTTCGCTATTGACTTTTGGGTAATATTATGCTAGTATTATGTAAATTATAAAAAAGTAAGAGTACTATGAAAATATCACTTACGACCTTCAAAATTACAATCTTCACATTACTTGTCAGTGTATTTTTTTCGATAAATTCCCGAATATTTTCACAACCCGCCGAAGATAA
>MHFD01000049.1:0-2754 GCA_001804045.1 Omnitrophica bacterium RBG_13_46_9 | reverse complement strand
AAAACTATGAAGAGGCACGCAATGTCCTTGAGGGAGTAAGGGCTAAATATCCGGATTCATCTATTGCAGCATATTATTTGGGTATTACCTACAAGCAGCTTCAGGATTATAAAAATGCCAGGACCAACTTGGAAGCCGCTGTCAGCCTGGGCCCAAAGATAAAAGGTGCCTTAATCGAATTAATCGATCTTTTGTATAGGCTAGATGAATTGGAAGAAGCCAAAGTCTATATTGCGCTCGCAGAAAAGGAAGGCATAAGACCGGCCCAGGCAGCGTTCCTTAAAGGCCTGGTGCTGCTTAAAGAAGCGAAGGATCTGGACGCCGCCATTAATTCGCTGGAGAACGCCAAATCTCTGGATGATTCGCTTGCGCAGGTCGTGGACTATAATATCGGGATCGCGCATCTGAAAGGCAAGGAATTAAAAGAGGCAAAAAAGATATTTGCCGAAATAGTGACACAGGACCCCGGTACCGACCTGGCGTCGTTTGCCAATCAATACGTGGATGCCATAAAAAGGCGCGAGGAACAATTGAGGCCTTTTAAATTTTCGGTGGGCCTCGCCACTCAATACGACGACAACGTGATATTGAAACCGGATGACACCAGCGTCGCGTCGGATATTACCGATAAGGGCGACTGGAGAGAGGTATGTACCGTAAGCGGCGAGTACAACCTCAGATTTTCGGATAATTTTCAGACAAAAGCCGGGTACGCGCTTTATTACGCTAAACAATTTGATCTGGGTTTCTACGACACCGTAAACAACAACTTCGTAATACAGCCGTCTATGCAATTCAAAGATGTTGCGATATCGTTTCCGGCTAATTATAATCACGTAATAGTCAACGACAAAAATTATCTCTCGGCGGTAGGCGTGGGCAACCTTGACAATATCATGATAGCGGAAGACCAGATGTGCCAGGTTTCTTTTTTGTATAAAAACAAGGACTACCTCTGGACCCCGAGCACGGACGATGAGGGCAGGGACGCCAACGAGTATATCGGGTGGCTGGCGTGGTACAGATTTTACGCTAAGAACACCGGCTTTTTCAATCTTAAGTATACGATAAATTTTGACGATACCACAGGCAATAACTGGGAATATGTAGGTCATAAAGCCACCGTAAATTCGTTAATTCCTATATGGACGCGGGTTAAATTAACATTGGTGGGAGAATTTTTCTTGCAGAATTTCCTAAATACCCATACAATATATGATAAAAAGAGGTGCGACACGATGTATACCCTTTCGAGCCTGGTGGCTATCGAATTGCTAAAAGGCGCGGAACTGCAGCTGCAGTATACGTTTGTCGATAACACCTCAAATATAAATATTTACGATTATCGCAGAAACATTTACAGCGTCGGAGTGCAGTATAAATTTTAAAAGTTTTTTGTAGCGTAGCCTGGCAGAAAGGTTGTTTTATCATGCGGAATATAGTTTTGGTCGCGACAGTATTATTGGCTATTTCATGCCTTGTCTCTTCTGGGTCCGCAGAGGAGGTCGGCACGTATACTTATGTCGAAGGCAGAGTCGATTCTCGGCACGGCGAAACCGAATCCGCCATGCCAGTTACAATCGGTGAAAAGGTCTACGTAGGCGACATCATCCGGACCAAAAGCTTCTCTAAGGCAGAGGTGGTCTTTAACGATAGATCTGTCTTGAGGCTGGCCCCTAAAACAAGTGTCCTTATCGAGGAATATTCGATAAATGAGGGGCTGAAAAGGGAAAAGGCTTCGTTAAAATTGTTCAGAGGCAAGATACGGACTATTGTCTCCAAGATAAGCGGGCCGACCAACTTTTTCATAAATACACCGAACGCATCAGGAAGCGTCAAGGGCTCGGATATCGTCACATTCTATCAGGCCGCCCGAACAGGCATATTGGTAAAAGAAGGGTGCCTGTCGGCCTACAATAATTTATTCCCCGATCAGGCCGTGACTGTCAGAAAAGGAGACGTATCTTTCATATCCATAGACTCGCCGCCGCAAACCCCGAGGTCTTACCTTGACGTCGAGATGCAGCTCCATGAAAAAGATACAAGCGCGCCTGAAATAAAAAAGAGGCGCCAAAAGGAGCTTTTGACGACGATGGAAGGCTGGGTTGTAAAGCGAGACGGGGATGTCAATGTCCGCCAGATCGGAGAGGCGGACTGGCGCGAGGCGAGGCTTAACGAGACGCTGGGCGAGGGTAGTGAGATCCGGACCAAGGAAAACGGAAACCTGGAAATAAGGCTCGATAACGGCAACGTGATAACCTTAAGGCCCAATACGCAGCTTCTTTTGACTAAATTGAGGCGCGACCCCAAGACCAACGAATATGAAAGCTTCCTGGAGGCCAAATTCGGGAAACTGAAAGTCGTGGTGGAGAAGCTAGAAGGGAATTCAAAATTTGAAGTCAAGACCCCGACCGCGGTATGCGGCATCAGGGGCACCATAATGTATCTCGATGTGCTGCCGACCATAACTAAAGCCTTTTATGAAGGGGGAGGCGGCATCATAACAAATCTCATCTCGAATATGGTCAAAACGGTGGAAGCGGGCCAGAATTCATCAAGTGACGCCAACGGCAATACAACTGACCCGACGGATACTACAAATGACGAGAGGAATAATCTAGACGAGACCTGGGGGTCCGGTGAGGGCATAGAGGGTTATTCGTCACCCGACGGAGGCACGGGTTATGATCCCACGGATTACGGCACCGGAGGGACAGGTACAACAGCCGGGACAGGTCCCGCCGGAGGGAATTC
>MHFD01000048.1:32304-32482 GCA_001804045.1 Omnitrophica bacterium RBG_13_46_9 | reverse complement strand
TCTCCGGTAACATTAATTATGAGTCAACGAAGCTTTTTAAAGCTTGTTTGGGTAACATTTAATATGAGTCAATTCGTATGACATGTATGTATTTACAATTCCATGGTTTTGTGCTAAAATAAGTTGACAGAATCGGTAATACCGATTTTGTCAACTTATTACGAGAGGCGTTAAAGCT
>MHFD01000048.1:27688-32294 GCA_001804045.1 Omnitrophica bacterium RBG_13_46_9 | reverse complement strand
TTATAGAACTTGCGGAAGAGGGTAAGATCAAACGCATATTTCGAGCACGGGGTAAGATCTCGTATCCGGGAGCCGTGTGTCATATTACACAACGTGCATCCGGCAAAGAACCTTTGTTTTTAGAAGATAGTGACTATCTCTATATGCTTCATCTTATTAAAGATGTTGTCAAGAAGTTCAAATTGGATGTATTTTGTTACGTACTCATGCCAAATCATTTACACATTCTCATGCGTCTTTCCACCGATAATCTCTCTAAATCGATGAAAGACTTATTTGAAAGATACGCAACATATTTCAATAAAAAATATGAGAGAAAAGGACATGTATTTGGAAGCGCTTTTCGCCAAGCGCTGTGTTTCAGCGACAATTATCTTTTCGCTGCGTCTTTATATATTCATTTGAATCCCGTAAGAGCGCACATTGTTCAAAGCCCAACACAATATCGCTGGTCAAGCTGCAAATTATATGCCAGGGCTTTCAATGGTACGACATTTATTGCATATAAATTCATTCTGAAGATGTTAGATAATGATATTGCGAGAGCAAGAGGAGCATATTGTGAATTGCTCGGTAGTTCTATGGGAATAGAAACACAAGAGGTGTGGGAAGAACCCAAGGCATTGGAATATTTTAGAATTAGGATTTTAGAATTCATGCCAAAAATAATATCTGCAGAGCATGAGTCAAAAGAGGAATTTATTGATGAACGTAAGTTGGAGGAGAAAATAACACAGTTGAGAACTAAAGGGAGATTACGGTCTCCCGAAACACTTAAAGCACGTAAGTTTCTGATCGAACAGCTGCGAGCACGAGGTTATGCATTAGACAGGATTGGCAAGATGCTTGGCGTGTCCCGCCAAGCGATACACAAAATTATAAGTTGACAAAATCGGTAATACCGATTCTGTCAACTTATTTTGGCGGGCATAACATCTCATAGCATGCGCTGCTGGAAAATAACGGCTTTATATGCTACAATATTAAGCTATGTCAAAAAAGGTTTTTGTAATAGGCCTGGATTGCCTGACACCCCAATATTTTCTTGACGAATATCTGGATAGCCTGCCTTACACAAGAGCGCTTCTTAAGCGTTCTGTGTGGGGAAGGATGAGAAGCACGATCCCTCCTATAACATGCCCTGCCTGGGCATGCATGATGACGGGAAAGGACCCCGGGACCCTTGGGATATACGGATTTAAGACAAGGCCGGACTACACCTACCGGCAGCCGGTGCTTCCTACATCCGCTTTCGTTAAGGAAAGAACGATATGGGACATAATAGGCGAGAAGGGCAAAAAATCCATCGTTGTGGCGGTGCCTCCGAGTTTCCCCCCGAAGAAGATAAACGGTATCATGATAAGTTGTTTTCTTACCCCGGACGCAAGCCTGGATTACGCTTATCCCCCGGAGATTAAATCTGAGATAGAGCATAATATCGGCGGATACATGATCGATGTCGAGAATTTCAGGACAGAGGAAAAAGACGCGCTCCTTAAGCAGATCTATAGCTTAAGCGAGAACAAATTCAGGATAGCCGAGTATCTCATGGAGAGAAAGAAATGGGATTATTTCATGTTTGTGGATATGGGGCCGGATAGGATACATCACGGATTCTGGAAGTATTTTGACAAAACGCACAATAAATACGTAAGCGGTAATAAGTATGAGAATTCGCTTAGAGACTATTACTCATTTCTGGACGGGAAGATACGGAGTCTCGCTGAACGGCTGGACGATGATACAACAGTACTTGTCGTATCTGATCACGGCGCCAAAAAGATCGACGGCGGTTTCTGTATCAACGAATGGCTTATCAAAAAAGGGTATCTCAAGCTCAAAGAATACCCCAAAGAGCCGACAAAACTCGCTATGTCTATGGTGGATTGGAAGAATACCAAGGCATGGGGGGAGGGCGGATATTACGCAAGGGTATTTTTTAACGTAAAAGGCAGAGAACCCGAAGGTAACATAGAAGAAAAGGATTACGGAAAATTCGCAGACCAGATAACGCGAGAGTTAAAAGATATAAAATATATAAACTCAGACGCAGACAAGACAGTTGTGTATAGGGCCGAGGAGCTCTACAAAGAAGTTAAGGGCATTCCACCCGACCTTTTTGTCTTTTTGGGAGACCTTTATTGGAGGTCGATAGGAAGCGTCGGCTACAAGGATATCTTTACCCCCGAAAACGACACAGGCCCGGATGACGCCAATCACAACTATGAAGGTGTATTTATAATGCATGATAAAACGATGAAGGAAGGCCGAAGGCTTGACAATATAAGCATATATGACGTTGCGCCGACGGTCCTCGAAAACATGGGTTTCGATGTACCTAGCGATATGAAAGGGAAGGTATTGTACGGGGCCTGAATGCAATAGATACGCCGGGAATACGGTGAAAATATAATGGCTCATAGCTCTTAGCTGATAGCTCATAGGGAGAAACTCATTGAAACACACTGATACTCATGGAAACTCATTGACTCGATGGCACTTGGCTCTTAGCTCATAGTTCTTAGCTCGTAGGAAGAAACTAATTGAAACTCATTGATACTCATGGAAACTCATTGAAATACATTGATTAGATGGTTCATGGCTCGTCACGATGGACGAAAGGACGAAGGACGGTTAGAGTTCGTGTCATTGCGAGCGACCTTGTTTTAGGTAAGCGGAGCGTGGCCCCATAAAATTGCTTCGCAATTTTATGGGACAGTCCTGTGAAAATCTCTGATTTTCATAGGGCAATCTCAAACTAGGTCGTAGGTAGTAAGGGTATTAACTATTTGCTAGTTACGAAGGACGATGGACGATTTGTTATAGCATGTGCGGAAGTTGCTAAAGGTTACAGAAGTTGCATAAATTCGAAGAAAGTAACGTCTGCAACGTGTGAAACATCTGCAACCTATGCAACATAAGACGTGAGAAGCTGTGCTATAATAAAAACACAACCTTAAGAAACATCCCGAAACTTCAAGGAACCTTAAGAAACATTTTATAATATAGAGAACAATTGATGAGCAAAACCGACGAAACAGCCCGAACATATAGCTATCTATGGGGTAAGGAAAGAGAAAGGGGCGTCCTGCCCGAATCCCATCATTATAACAAGCTGCAGGAGGTGGTCCCTTTTCCGATTGTCAGCGGTACCTCAGGCATAGACGCAGGTTGCGGAAACGGCTATGACCTGCGTCTCATGGCATTGAAATACCCGGACGTTAATTTTGTAGGGTTGGATATCAGCGATGGTATCTATAATGCCAAAAAAAACTGTGAGGGCATCGACAATATCCAGTTCATTAAAGGTTCTCTTCTAAACCTGCCTTTCAAAGACGGGGTTTTTGATTTTGCCTATTCATTCGGCGCCATACATCATACACCAAAGCCGGAGAGATCATTTATAGAATTGGGCAGGGTCCTGAATAAAGGCTCAGCCTTCATAGCATATCTTTACGAGAAACATGAGGATAACCCTTTAAAACGCTTCCCTTTGATGGTTGTATGGTTTTTGCGTTTGTTTTCAACGAAGATCCCAAAGAAGATCCTATATGTATTGTGTATGCTGCTCTCCCCGCTGGTCTATCTCTTATTCAGCGTACCTGCGAAAGTCTTGGCGCTTTCTGAAAGAACAAAAAGATTTTCAGGTAAGATGCCTTTTAATTTTGCGAGGGGCCCTTTTTCTTTGACAGGGGACCTTTATGACAGGTTTGGCGCGCCGATAGAATACCGCTATAGCCGTAAAGAGGTCATAGATCTTTTTGACAACGCTTCATTTAAGGATATCCAGGTGACAAAGCTTAAAGATACGGCCGGCTGGGTAGGTTGGGGGAAGGTTATTACATCATAGGCGATTGCAGTGATTTTAGACAGATTACAGCGATTATCTTTGCCGCATAATCTCTGTAATCTTTCAAAAAATCTCTGTAATCAGATATAATATTAGGGTAGCAATATGAAAGAGCTTTCATTAAGCGAATATTTTAATTCAGATAAAAAGTTCACCGCATATACATCCAGGAAGAAATTCCGAAAAAAAATCAGAATAGCCGTCTTGGGCTCGTTTACGCTAAACGGCTTTAAAGAAGTGCTCAATGTCAAATGCCATGAGCTTAAAATCGACTCCTCGTTTTACATAAGCGACTATAACCAATACGTTAATGAACTTGTCGATAAAGATAGCAAATTTTATGGATTTAAACCCGATATAACATTCCTCCTCGTAGATGCAAAGTCTGTTTTCGGAGAGTTATTCTTCGATCCGTATAAAAACTCAGAAGAAGAACGAAAAAAGGCCGTAAAATATAGCTGTCAAAATTTAGACGCACTTGTCAGGAATTTTTTAAAGTATGGCTCCGGTATTTTGGTGATGAACAATTTTGAAGTCCCTACTTATTCGCCGATAGGGATATTAGAGTCGAAGGAGAGATTCGGTTTTCTAGGCATGGTGAGGGACCTCAATACCCGTATATGCGGGTTTGGCAAAAACAATTCTATTTTTATCTTTGATTATGATTCATTTATCTCTGAAAGAGGAAAGGGCGCCGTAGATGATAAATTGCTTTATTTGGCGGATATGAAGGTTCCGCCGGCTATGATACCCGCC
>MHFD01000048.1:24710-27653 GCA_001804045.1 Omnitrophica bacterium RBG_13_46_9 | reverse complement strand
CATGGGTTTGACAAGAAAATGTATCGTGCTTGACATGGATAACACGCTCTGGGGCGGCATAGTGGGGGAGGATGGACCGGAGGGGATTAAACTAGGCCCGACCCCGCCTGGTAACGCGTATATGGAATTCCAAAAACATATATTGGCGCTTTTTCATAGGGGGGTTATATTGGCGATTAACAGCAACAACAATATAGAAGATGTAAATAAGGTGTTGAGGGGACACCCGCATATGATATTAAAAGAGAACCACTTCGCGTCGATTAAAATAAATTGGGAAAACAAAATAAGGAACATGGTGGAGATCGCGAAGGATATAAATATCAGTCTTGATAGCATGATCTATCTGGATGACGATAAGAGGAATCGAGGGGTCGTAAAAGAGGCGTTGCCGGAAGTGTTATGTCCGGACATGCCTGAAGACCCGTCGGAATATGCCAGGTTTCTGATGGGCATAAGGGAATTGGACGTTCTACAGATCACGCCCGAAGACAAAAAGAGAGGCAGGTTCTATGTCGCCGAAAGACGACGCAAAGAATCGAGAGATGAGTTTAAAAATCTTTCCAGGTATTTGGAACATCTAAACGTCGTTATCGAGATAAAAAAGGCGGACAAATTCAGCATTCCCAGGATCTCGCAGCTTACCTTAAGGACAAATCAATTTAATTTTTCGACGAAACGTTACGATGAAAAAAAGATAGCGTCGTTTGTATCGGACAGAAAATATGACGTCTATCATGTAAAAGTAAAAGATAAATATGGGGATTACGGCATCGCCGGCGCCGTCATTATCCTAAAGTTAAGCCAGGGCTGGCGCATAGATACGTTTCTGTTGAGCTGCCGTGTTTTGGGACGGAACATAGAAGACGCGGTCTTATCGGAAATCATAAAAAAGGCCGTAAAGAAAAGGGTAAAGAGGGTGGATGTTGACTATAGGCAGACAGAGAAGAATAGACCGGTCGGGGAATTTTTAAAAAAGCACGGGGTGTCAATGAAAAAATACGGGCAGAAAGAGGGGCTGATCACTGTTTACGGAGACGGCAAAAATAGAAAATTCAGACGCGACTTTAAACATATTGAGGTTATAAAAGATGAGTAAACTGACAAAAATCATATCGCAGGTCCTTGAGATAAAATCCGGCAAGATTAACGACGCGACATCGCCTATGAACGTAAAGGGGTGGGACTCATTTGCCGGAGTTTTGCTTATTACGGAAATTGAAAAGGCTTTCCGGACAAAATTCACTATGGACGAGATACTTTCCGTAAAGGACGTTGGCGGAATAAAGAGGGTGCTAAAGGAGAGGGGCCTAGACCCTGACGAATAGATGAAAAGAAGCGTCTTAAACGAGGATATGACAGAGTTTATTAATAGGCTGGAAAGCGAGATTTCAGTCGCAGAGATTTCCGGCACTGATACCGATAAACTGGCGGGATTTACAAAGGAGCTATACTCGGGTGAATTTAACGCGGCACACTACTCGGATATAAATAGAATAAAGGAAGTGTGGGAATGGAAATACGGCGCGAATCCGGCTTCTCAGGGTATAAACAATTTCGGATGGATGGCCCTGCATAGGGGTATTCCCGTAGGGCAGTTTCGTATTATACCTACAGCAATAAAAATAGGAAAAAAATATATCCCCGGCACCTGCGGAACGGACCTGGCCGTATTAAAAAAATATCGGAATATAGGAATAAGCAATTTTTTGGTAAAGAAGGTTAAAGAAAAGATACGAGAAAAGTTCGGATTACACCTTATATGCGGAATGAATCCGAGTTCCTATATTATCTTAAAAGAAAGCGGGTTCACCGATATGGGTATAATACCAAGGCTTGTCAGGATATTGGATTTGCGAGCCATTCTTATATGTTATGGTATTCCCGGTTTCTTATCTTCTTTCGCCCAAGGTATATTAGATCTTTTTCGCAAGATTGCGTCCTTTGGAAGTAAGGCGGGCAAAGACGGGATAAACGTGGAAGAGGTAGAAGGTTTTGATGAAGATTTTCAGAAGTTTTGGGATTCTGTTTCGGAGTACTATGGGTGCATTGCGAAGAGAGACGTAAACACCCTTACGTGGAGATATAAAAATCAGCCCTTGTGGCCTTATACCGTATTAAGGGTAAGAAAAAACGGAGAAATGAGAGGTTTTACAGTCTTGCGCGAAGGCAGGATCAAGGATGGAAGATTAAAAAACAGGCCTATGGGCATAATATCGGATATCCTGGTTTACCCAAAGGACGGGAAGTCTGCGCGTGCGCTTTTAAATGAGACAATCAAGTTTTTTTCCGACCCGCACAAAAATATGCTCCTCATAAAATGCGATATCTTGAATAAAAGAGTCGAGGATCTCTTGCGGAAAAGCGGTTTTATTCGAATAAAATCCCCGAACGGATTTGTTTTAGACACAGGCAAGCTCCTCTCCGATGAGGATAAGAGATTGGCAGCGGCGAGGGATGCATGGCTCATTACATCCGGCGATTCTGACCTGGATTTCTACTAAAAGCCGATAATGGAAATAGAAGCCTTCCGAAAAATACTTGAGGATAACGAAAGATACAGGATCTTCGCCCTCTCTCTTTTTTCTACCGAAGAGCACTATGGAGATGAATATAGACAATGCGTGAATCAGGTCCTATCGCTTCTAGAAAAACTTATCCGCCATTCCGGCAGTGATTTCGAAAAAGAACTTTCATGGTACCATGGATATGTCATGAAGCGAAATGAGGAACATCGCGCATATCTGGCTAAAGGCCGTTACAGATACTCAAAAGTGACAGATGTCAAGAAAAGCGAAGAATGGCGCCTGCAGCAGGAAAAATACCCTTTAATACTGCTATTCAGCGTTATTCTCGCTACCCACAGGTTCGAGATCTACAGCTATTTGAGAAAATCTCTGGGGCCTTATCTTGAAAAAGGGGGTAGTTGTCTGGAGGTAGGCA
>MHFD01000048.1:19039-24254 GCA_001804045.1 Omnitrophica bacterium RBG_13_46_9 | reverse complement strand
TGTCCGGGAAGGCTTTATAAGGTATGGCTTATCCGCAGCCGACATAAAGAAAAAAATACATGAGTTTAAGCCGGATGTAGTAGGGGTGGGCGGGATGCATTCAAATAGGGTATATGAGGTGCAGGACGTGCTGGAAGCCGTAAAAGCGGTCTCCGGAGGTATTATTACTGTCGTTGGCGGCGGATACGCTTCGATGCATCCGGAACACTGCCTGTCAAGCCCGAACTGTGATTATGTGGTCCTGGGCGAGGGTGAATATACAGCCCGGGATTTATTACGAAGGATAGACCAAAAGAAAGACATATCGGACCTCGACGGATTCGGATATAAAATAAAGGGCAAATTCCGCATAAATCCAAAAACCGTAAATATACCCAATCTGGATGAGATACCTTTTCCGGCATACCATCTTTTGAAGATGAAGGATTATTTCAATATACGGATGCCCGGCAGCCGTTATGAAATGAGGAATTATTCCTTATTTTGCGGCTCGAGAGGATGTCCGCATAAATGCAGCTACTGCGCAAAAGCGCTTATTGTGGGAGAAGGGTACCGTAAACGCTCCATTTCCAACATGATCGAAGAGATTACGCTCTTAAAGAATGATTTTAAAGTCGAAGAGATACGTTTTGTGGATTATCATACAATGGCAGATGTTAAACACTGGAAGGCTTTCTGCCGTGCGCTGGTTGATCAAAAAATCGGTATTAGATTCATAGACCCGCACGGCTTCGCGGTAAACGCGTTAAACGGCGAACTTATAGAGTTGATGCATGAAGCCGGCTGTGACCATCTGTATATTTCCATCGAGTCGGGGGATCAGGAATTTTTAAGCAGATTGTCTAAGAGGGTCGACCTGGGAAAGGTAGAGGGCATTATCAGAAAGTCACATGAGCTGGACATGCCGGTTACCGGCTATTTTATCATAGGCCTGCCCGGGCAGACGTGGAAGGAGATAGCGGCCACAGTCGAATACGCCAAATCGCTCGACCTTGATGACGTGGATTTTTTCATCGCGAACCCTTTTCCGGGGACGGATATTTACGGAGAATGCGAAGAAAAAAGACTTATGTATCCCGATTTTGATTTTCAGCGCATAAGGTATTCCCTTAATAACATTAAAGGCCCTGATTACACCCGCGAGATGATAGAGAGCGTGAGGAGGGATGCCTGGTTCGAGATAATGACCCGTAACATGCGGAAAGGGAAGATCAGGATCAGGCGGTAAACTCTAAAAAAGGATTTATACCATAGATCGTCACATAAGGACATTGATCAAGACCGTTACATGGCGTTTATCAGCTATTATAATCACGCAGGCGGTTGTTTGTTTATACAATCGAAACCATTCATTAAGGAATCCACGATAATAGCTCTAGGCGCCAATATCCTCAAGACCGTGCTTTATTATTTACACGAAATAGGTTGTATTTCGGGAAGAGGGGGATATGAAATCCAGCCGAAAAAAGCTTCTTGTGGGTGTTTTCACCGCCACCAAACAGTAATTCTATCCACATGCCCGCCTTTCATCATATCGTAATATATTTATAAAGAGATATTGACGCGAACCCCAAAATATGCTATATTCATAACGTTTAGAACGTTCTAAATGCTAAAAAAGGAAGGAAAACCATTATGGGTAAACCATTGTATCCACAAATACGTTATTGTACTCGTTGTTGTCTTCCGGAAACTACAGAAAATATCATTTTTGACGATATGGGAATTTGCCGCGGGTGTATTTCTGCCGAACAGAAAATGCATATAAACTGGAAGGAAAGAGAAAAGAAATTAAGAAAGATTTTAGATAGCTATAGAGGTAAAAGTCCAAACGGGTACGATTGTATAGTTCCGATCAGTGGCGGCAAAGACAGCACTTTCCAATTGCATATTTTATGTAATGTATACAAGATGAGGGTGTTAACAGTTACGTTTAACCATAATTGGTTTACGGAAACAGGTCGTTATAATCTTCAGAATGCCCTTGAGAAATTTAATGTAGACCATATTATGTTTACTCCAAACAGGAGTCTTGTAAACAGGCTTGCCAGACACAGCCTCTACAAGATAGGTGATCCCTGTTGGCATTGCCATGCGGGAGTCGGCGCATTTCCTCTGAGTATTGCCGTCAAATTTAAAATTCCGTTACTTGTATGGGGAGAATCCGCCGCAGAGCATGAAGGACGTTTTACCTATTTTGAGCCTGTTGAATATAGCGCAGATTATTTTAGAGAGATGTCAGCCAAGCTGACATCTTGCGAAATGGCAAACAATGAGATCTCAAAGAAAGAATTACGCTGTTTTGACAATCCCACAGAGGAAGAATTAGAAGGAGTCGGTGTGTATGGCATACATCTCGGAAATTATATTTTTTGGGATGGAGAAAGACAGGTGGAGTTTATTAAGAAAGAATACGGCTGGAAAGAGGCCGATGTGGAAAATACGTACAAGAGATATAAGAGCGTTGAGTGCATTATGGAGGGAGTTCACAGTTATGCGAAATACATCAAGCGTGGATATGGCCGGAGTACCGACTATGCGAGCACCGATGTACGCGCCGGTCTCTTAACCAGGGAGGAAGGTTTCGAATTAATAGAAAAACTCGATACACAGCGTCCCAAAATGCTGGATCATTACCTTAAAATCAGCGGTTTGACCGAAGAAGAGTTTGTAAGGGTACTAAAATCATTAAGGAAAGGGAAGGCGAAGAAGCTGGACTAAGATGAAGAAGCGCGTTTCTGAAAAAACAAAATGCTATAATTTTACTTTAGCCGAGATACATGAGGGAATAAAAAATAGACTGTTTTCGGTAAAGGAATTTACAGAGGATATAATAAAACATATCGAATCTCTCGAAGATCAGATAAAGGCGTGGTCTTATTTTGACCCGGATTTGCTTATTGAGCAAGCAGGGCTCAGAGATGCGGAACTTTTAAATGGCGATCCGGAAGGCAGGATATTCGGGGTGCCCGTAGGCGTGAAGGACATATTTAATACCGAAGATATGCCCACCGGCATGGGAAGCCCCCTGTGGAAGGGTTTTACTCCGGGAAATGATGCACGCGTCGTATTTAATCTAAAACAAGAAGGCGGTTTGATCGCCGGAAAAACTGTTACAGCGGAATTTGCGGTCCATGAGCCGGGAGAAACCCGCAACCCGCACAATGGTGAATACTATCCGGGCACATCCTCAAGCGGCTCAGCCGCAGCCGTTGCTTCCGGTATGGTGCCTGTAGCTATCGGTACGCAAACAGCAGGTTCTATTATAAGGCCCGCCAGTTATTGCGGTATATACGGCTTTAAACCATCCTTTGGCACGATACCGCGGACAGGCGTATTAAAGACTACAGATACGCTGGATCAGATAGGATGGTTTTCCAGGGCGATAGAAGACCTGGAGATATTGTTCGATACAGTCAGGGTAAAAGGGCGCAACCATCCTTTTGTTTATAACACCCTGGACCAGCGCAAAGAAAACGATAATGAATTCCGGAAGATAGCCATTATAGAGCATCCAAACTGGGGATATGCAGAAGATTATGCAAAAGACGCTTTTTTTAACCTGGTAACAGAGTTATCAAATAATAGTAAATTCAGACTTGAAAAGGTAAAATTGCCGTCCGAATTTTATGACGCTCACAAGATGCATGATGTGATATATTGCAAATCCCTTTCCTATTATTTTCAAGAGGAATGCAAGTATGTTAAATTCGTAAGTAAAATACTGAAGAATATGATCGATAAAGGACGGTGTTTTACAACAGAAGATTATGGCAAGGCGATAAAGTTCCAGAGTGATCTCGCCGCAAGGCTGAATGAATATTTCGATACATACGATGCCTTTATTACGCTTTCCACATCCGGTGAGGCGCCTAAGTTCGAAAGTCCATATGATAAACCGGATAGCTGCTTGATATGGTCGATGTGCTGGGCGCCGGTAATTAACCTGCCTGTTTTTAAAGGGCCGCATAATATGCCCTACGGTATACAGATCATAGGCAGGCGATATAATGACTATTCGTTGCTTGAGTTGGGGAAAAAGCTGAAAGAATGCGGTTTTATATATGACGTAGGTCCGGTGGCTGTTTCAGGTGATTCTTTGCGTTACCGGTCTACGGCCGAAAAAATATAAGCGCCAAAACATAACAAAGGAGCATAAGATGAATGAAAAACTTGAAAAAACACAGGACATTTTCCTGGAAAAAATAAGCCATATCTGCAGTGAATTCGGCCTTAACAATATCATGGCGCAGCTCTACGCCATTCTGTATTTCAGTAATAATCCCTTGTCCCTGGACGACATGTGTGAACGGCTTAAAATCAGCAAGGGAAGCGTTAGTGTAAATATAAGAATGCTCGAAAGGTATGGTGTCGTGAGGAGGGTATGGGTTAAGGGTTCAAGGAGGGACTATTATGCAGGGGAAAAGGACATCTCGAAAGTGATTATAGATAGATTAAAGTCAATGGCCCAGAGACGGATTTCAGAAATAGATAATATGCTAAAGGCAGTCTATGATGAAATCGATTCCGTCGACCCTCAGAACGGTGAAGAAAAGGAGGATGCCAGGGCGTTTAAAGAAAGGGTGGATGCTCTGAAAAACCTGCATCATAAAGCACAGACTTTGGTCAAGTTGTTTAATTCTGGATTGTTGAACAATTTTCTTGGCACCGGATCCAAAATAAAACAAAAAGAAGAAGTTTTACTGTCAGAGTGATGACGGCGTTTGCAGTTCATTGGATTCTGCAATGAAAAAAATAACAAAGACCATTAATATTGCTTTAATAGATTTGAACCATATGACCATGGGGGTGCACACCAATACGATCCCCCTCGGCATCGGGTCAATAGCGTATTACCTTAAGAATAATCTGGAAGCTGAATTAGATATAAGGATATTCAAAGACCCGCTTAAATTTTTACATGTTTTAAAAAGTTGGAAACCCGGCATATTGGGTATAGCGCAGTATGTCTGGAACAGTGAGATAAACCTTTATGCGGCACGGCTCGTGAAGAGAGATAATCCGGATTGCGTCATTATTGCAGGGGGCCCCAACCTTTGCGTATCTCCGGATGAAAAATACGCCTACCTCAGAAAAAATGATTTTATAGATTTATGCGTAAATTATGACGGCGAGATACCGTTTACCGGAATCGTGAAGCATCTTTCAGGCGGAGAGAGAATAGAAGACATGCGCAGGTTTCCCGAGCCGGGAA
>MHFD01000048.1:18740-19022 GCA_001804045.1 Omnitrophica bacterium RBG_13_46_9 | reverse complement strand
GCCAGTAACACACTGGTACAATCATCAAAACCCGATCCGCGACTGAGTTCTTTAGATGTTTTTAATTCCATATATGCCGAAGGAATTTTTGACGAATTGCTTGACGAGGGATTCCAGCCTTTCCTGCAGACACAGCGGGGATGCCCTTACAGGTGCGCATACTGTCATACCGGAAACGATTATTGTTCCCGCGTTATTTTTCAATCTCCGGAATACTTCAGACGAGACATTGAATATCTGGGGAAACGTTTTGCAGGACAGCATAATGTTATCCTTTATATA
>MHFD01000048.1:15996-18688 GCA_001804045.1 Omnitrophica bacterium RBG_13_46_9 | reverse complement strand
TAAGAGAGATACAGCATAAATATGATTGGCCGAAAAGCGTCAATGTAAACACGGCCAATGACCCAGGTAAGATCTCTAAGTTATTCGCGATTTTGAAATATAAATCCGCTCCTGCGATAGCATTACAGACACTTACTCCCAGGGTATTGAGAAATATAAAGCGTAAAAACATACCGTACGAAAAATTTGTCGCTTTCCAAAAAAAGGCCACAAAGGAAATAAACGAAAAAACCGCTACGGAGCTGATTCTCAATTTGCCGGGAGAAACCAAAAAAAGCTTCAGCAACGTAATATCGCATGTTTTAAATTCAGGCGTGCAGAATATTGTCATATATACGCTTATGGCTTTAAAGGGAACACCGATAGCTTCACGTGAGACATCCGATCGTTACGGTCATGATATAAGATACAGGCTTGTTCCGCGTTGTTTTTCCGATATAAACGGAAAGAAAATATTTGAAACGGAACAAGTTATTGTCGGCACGAAAACCATGCCGTTTCGGGATTATGTTTATTTCCGTGAATTAGCTTTGGTGGTTACCGTTTTCGCAAATTCCATCGAAATGTTTCCGATCAGGAAATTTATGATGGAACACGAATTGCGCATAGCGCCATGGATATACGGTATGCAAAAAGGAATATCTGATTTTCCGAATTTGCATTCCGCGTACAAGTCTTTTTTACAGGAGACAAAAAACGAACTTTTTGTTTCCCGGGAGGCGCTTGTAGATTTTTTTAACAAACAGAATAAATATGATTTACTTTGCGAGGGCAAGCTCGGAGATAATCTTCTTCGCAAATATAAAGCCATAATGCTTTCCGAGTATTATAAAGAATGTCTTGAAGCGGCTTTTTCGCAAATGCGTAGATTAGCAGCAGAGAGACTTGACTTAAAAAAGATAGGGCCTTCAATAGACGATCTTGAACTGTATTTGAACAAAAGAAATGTAGGCCATGTTTTTGAAGAGGGATACAGGCCCCGGGACACGGAAAATATAGTCTTACGGCATGATATTGTGAGATGGCTTGAGCAGGAAAATGTCCCACTGGAAGATTGCAAAGGCCGCTTTTCATATTCAGTTGTTGTGACGGATTATATGCGTGACCGCCTGAGGGACTTTGTCCGAATGAACCGTGAACCGGGTTTTTCTAAGCAGATCCTTTACCGGGACGGTTATATTAAGGATTTCTGGCCCCTCTGGGTACGGAAGGATTAAAATGCGTAAGAGCGACTGTATATCAACAAGTAGATGCGCAATAATAATACAGGCAAGGATGTGTTCCCAGAGGTTCCCCGGCAAGATGCTCTACAATATACTCGACAATATGCCCCTTGTCAGGTTTGTTTACGAGCGCTGCAGACAGTCTTTAGTCAGGAAAGTATTGGTCGCAACTTCTGAAGATAAATCCGACGATGTATTATATGAGTATTGCATAAACAATAAAATGCCGGTAATAAGGGGAAGCCTCACCGACGTTTTGGGAAGGTATATAAAAGCAGCAGATTTTCTTAACGCCGAATACCTGGCAAGGATCGGGGGCGATACGCCATTTGTTGACATTTCTCTGGTTGTATCATTTTTAAATACATTGATAAGTGAGAAATTGGATTATGTCTCAGCAAAGAGAGAAACATGCGCATCAGGATTTTATTCGGAGACCGTTACCCTGAAGGCGCTTAAAAGAGCCGCCAGGTCGACAAGGGATAAAGAGGACCTGGAGCATGTCACGAGATTTATAATAAACAATAAAGAGAGATTTTTAACAAAATTTACCAATGCTGAACTGAATCCTGAGTTTGTCAGAGAGACGCGGCTTACAATAGACTACCCCCGGGACATGGAGACAGCCGGCGCTATTATTGACGAACTGCGGGACAGGCTTTCTTTTACTTCCAAAGAGGTTTTGGATGTTGTACGCAAAAAGGGGCTACGGAAATGTGCGGAATCGCAGGTTATAAAGTAGAAAATCCGGTAGATACTTCTGTTCTGCGGGAGATGGTCAGCGCCCTCTATCACAGGGGGCCCGATGCTGATGGTTTTTATTCATCGGGGGAATATCACGCAGGTATGAGAAGGCTTATCATAAATGATTTAAAAACCGGCAACCAGCCCCTTTTTAATACTGACAGATCCGTTGTTCTTCTCTATAACGGAGAGATTTATAATTCCCCGGAATTGCGAATAGACCTTGAGGGCAGGGGGTATCAGTTTCGGACACATTCAGACGGTGAGGTTATATGTCACCTTTATGATGAATACGGAGAAGATCTATTTAAAAGACTTGATGGTATGTTTGCCGTTGCGTTGTGGATAGAGAAAGAAAAAAGATTGATCCTAGCCCGGGATATCCCGGGAGAAAAGCCGTTATATTTTGCAAAGCTTTCAGAAAAAGATATAGTATTTGCTTCCGAAATAAAAAGTATAAAACACTTCCCGAACCTGGAGTTAAAATTGGATTACCAGGCGATCTGGGATTATGCAACATTCCTTTGGATTCCGGAACCCAAGACCATTTATAGGTCAGTACAGGCCCTGATGCCCGGGCATATGCTGATAGCCGATGAGTCCGGAATCAAGATTAAAAAATACGCAGGATCCTCTAAAGGGGAGAAGGTCGAGCTGGAAGAGCCCTCTTTGATCCAGGAGACACGAAAGGTAGTGGAAGATGCGGTGAAAAGCCGGTTACTTTC
>MHFD01000048.1:14386-15937 GCA_001804045.1 Omnitrophica bacterium RBG_13_46_9 | reverse complement strand
TGGCCTCGAGGCACCTGGATCAGCTTACTACTTTTACTATAGGTTTTGAAAATGTGGCCGATCCTTATCATGGATATGCGGACGAGTCCGTTTATGCCGAAGGCTATGCAAAAAGCATAGGTAGCCGGCACCATACCATCAAGGTGACAGGTAAGACTTTTTTGGATCTTTTGGACGTGTTTTGTAAATATGCCGACCAGCCCTTTGCAGTTTCTTCGGGATTAGGCCTCTTGGCGATAGCAAAAAAGGCAAGAGAAACGGGGATCAAGGTATTGTTGTCCGGTGACGGCGCGGATGAAAATTTCGGCGGTTATTCCTGGTACCATCATTTACCCCTCAATGCGGACAATACTGGTCCCGACGGTTCTGAAGACAAAGATATCTCGTTCCAGAACTTTGGGATGGATATCGGCGAAAGGTTAAACAGGCTCGGTCGCTATACTTCGCATAAGAGGGCCTGGGCATGGCATTACTATGCATCTGAGAACGAAAAAAAGAGACTGTTTCCTCAGGACCTTTTTTGGGATACACAGTCATCCTTGCGTTATTTTCATGAATTTAATCCGGAGAACGAATGGAAGGCGGAAGACTACATAAGACAGGACAGACAGTTTTATCTTCCCAACGAGATGTTGAGAAAGGTTGACAGGATGACCATGGCATATTCGGTAGAGGGTAGATCCCCGTTTGTAGCCCCTTCGGTGCTTTCCCATGTGCGGAAGCTCCGCTATGGCCATATGATAAAGGATGGAAAACTAAAATGGATTCTCAGGAAGGCCTTTGAGGATCTTTTGCCGTATGAAATTGTTAACAGAGAAAAACACGGCTTCAACGTCCCGATAGACCACTGGCTTAAGGATGAGTGGTCTTATTTAGTGGAGGAGGCATTTTCTGGGGGTTCGGCATTGCATAAAAACAGGATTATTAATGGAGAAAGCCTTCGTGTGGCCAAAGAGATGCTTTTCGATAAGGTAAGGCTTAACGGCCATACGATTTTTACTCTTATAATGTTAAACAGGTGGCTGGAAAGGTACGGGTAACATATGGAGATAATCGCCGAAATAGGCCAGAACCATAATGGCGACATGGACCTGGCGCTTGAGATGATACATAGCGCAAAGGAAAACGGCGCTAATACCGTCAAGTTTCAGTTATATGAAGCGCGGAAACTGTTTTCAAAAATAGATAACCCCTGGTTTGAATATAATTGCAAGGCCGAATTATCAAAGGATGATGTGTCTCTTCTCGCAGGAGAATGCGAAAAAATAGGAATAGAGTTTTTAGCATCCGCTTTTGATGCGGAACGCATCGCCTGGCTTGAGGATGCAGGGGTAAAGCGCCATAAGATGGCATCGCGTTCTATTTACGACAAGGAATTAATCGAGAGTTTTTGCCGTACAGGTAAACCGTTATTGGTTTCTTTGGGAATGTGGCGGGAAAGACAACCCCCACTTTTTAATACCGATGCAAAGGTCGATTTTCTCTATTGTGTCTCAAAGTACCCCGCTTTGCTTTCAGAGATGAAACTCGGTTCGGTAGATTTCAATCTGT
>MHFD01000048.1:12658-14291 GCA_001804045.1 Omnitrophica bacterium RBG_13_46_9 | reverse complement strand
AAGAACATGCATGGCCCGGACCACGCCGGAAGCATGACACCCGATGAGCTCAAAAGGCTCGCGTTTTTTAAGCAGGATCTGAAGGAACTATTTTGACTATGAAAAAGCCAAAAATCACAGTTTATATCCCATCTTATAATTACGGGAAATATCTTCAAGAAGCTATTGAGAGCGTTCTCAGGCAGACGGTTGATGGCTGGGAATTACTTCTGATTGACGTCAATTCCGAAGATAATACAAAGGGCATAATGGAATTGTACAGAAGCGACCCGAGGATTACGATTCTGAAGACGGCAAACATGAAACTGCCCGAAGTCGCGAACATCGCGTTGAAGCATTCTAAGGGCGAGTATATCGTTCGTATCGATGCGGATGACGTTGTCGATGAAAATATTCTGCTGGTATTAAGTAACTATCTTGACAAATTCCCCGATTTCGCTCTTGTTTTTCCCGATTATTTCCTCGTAGATGACCAGGGAAGCATAATCAGGTACGAGGGTCGGCAGACTATGTATCGTTCCAATCACCTATTGGATATGCCTGCGAACGGGGCGTGCACTATGATCAGAAAAAAGGTATTGCAAAAGCTGGGCGGCTACAGGGAGGATTTGGGAGCCCACGACGGATTTGACTTGTGGACACGGGTCTTACGCCAGCATAAGTGCGCCAATGTAAATATACCCTTATTCTATTACCGAAGGCACGGGAGAAACCTGACTGAAGACCATGTGCGCATACTTAGCGCAAGGCGGATAATCAAGAAAGATGCGTGCAAAGTAAACCTGGATAATCATAGGCCTATACTTGCAGTCATACCCTGTCGGAGACATTATGATATTTACCCCAATCTATGGAAGAAAAAACTTAAGGGTAAAGCATTACTCGACATCGCCATAGAAAGATGCGTCTCTTCATCTATCTTCGATAAGATCGTTATCGCATCAGATAACTGTGCTGTCCAGGATAATATGGCAAAGCACAAAGATCCCCGTCTTGTTTTCGTGGAAAGAAGCAAAGAGAGCACACTCAACTCGCGTTCCGTTGCGTATACCCTAGAGGAAGTTGTCCGAAAATTAAAGGTTGAGTGGAAAGGCATCAGCATCCTTTCTTATATTCAGGCGCCTTTTACCAGCACCGAAAGTTTAGAGGAAGCCGCCTACACCCTTATTCTTAACGATGCCGATTCTGCCTTCTCCGTTGAAGAGATCACTCAGGATCTGTATAAAAGAACACCTCACGGATTGATGCAGATAAGCACCCAGGGAAGGATGAGGTCCGACTTCGACATAATTTATGCCGATATCCTCGCTTCGATGGCGACCAAAAACATCAATTTTAAAACAGGTAGCCTAAGTGGCGCTAAGATTTCCCACTTTGTCATACCGAAGAACGAAGCCTTTTTTATACATTCTAAAAGAGATTTGGAAATAGCAAGAAAACTAAGAAAATGGATAACATGAGCGCTAATGACATAAGAAATAGTGAGTTGGATAAAAAAGAATCCAGCTTTATTGATAAACAAAGAGAAGAAAGTCTTAAAAGATTAAGAAATTCACAACCTAGATTTATGGGGAAGCCTCCGCTCATAGAGCATATAATTAATAAGTTTCCCATTAAGACATCGTTTTTCTAT
>MHFD01000048.1:9416-12391 GCA_001804045.1 Omnitrophica bacterium RBG_13_46_9 | reverse complement strand
TGTTATCGGAACTAATGCTGTTGTTAAAGGAGACGTGCCACCTTTCGCGATCTGTGTAGGTGTTCCAATAAAGATAATTAAGTATAGGGGAAAAGAAGCTAATGATTAACGGCAAAAAAGTGATTGCGACAATTGAGGCAAGGATGGGCTCCAGCCGTCTTCCGGGCAAAATGGCCATGGAACTTTTTAAAGGACTACCTGCGCTGGGCGCCGTTATTGAAAGATTGAGTGCGTGTAAAAAGCTAGATGGTGTAATAGTTGCCACAACCGAAGGCAAAGAGAATGATGCTATTGTTGATATAGCAAAGAGATTCGCCGCGATGTATTTCAGGGGAAAGGAAGATGATGTTTTAGGAAGAGTGGTGGAGGCGGGCAGGGCAGCGGGGGCCGACATCCTGGTTCTTGTAACAGGGGATGCCTCCTGCACTTCGCCGTCTCTTACCGATGAAGGAGTTGATTTTTTTATTGAACACGATTATGATTTTGTGTCCAACGTAATAGAGACAACATATCCCTTTGGCATTGTTATCCAGGTTGCCGATCATAAATCATTAAAGAAAGCGCGGCAAATGGCCGATGGCAAACCATACCGCGATGATACGAACAACTTCGAGCATACAAATTTTTTTATAGTAAATCACCCGGATATATTCAAGATATATGAATACGTCGCTCCCGCAAAATATAACCGCCCCGATGTCAGGGTGGCCCTTGACACGGCTGCGGATTTGGATGTTATAAGAGGGATTTACAGGGAGCTTTACCCGGGAAACAAATTTTTTGATATAGATGATATTCTTAAGCTCCTAGAGGAAAAGCCCTATATATGGAGTCCGTTAGAAGGCTTAAATATAAAAAAGGCGGCATAAGAAAATGATCAATGCCGGTATTGTAGGGTGCGGGAATATTGCGTGGAAATGGGATTATCCAAAGGGAAAATATTTTAATACCCACGCAAAGTCATATTATAAAAATCCGGATTCAAATCTGACGTGCTGCTGCGATCCGGACATGAAAAAAGCAGAAGGCTTGGCAAAGACTTATAATGTGAAGTCCTTCTATAAGGACTATAAAGAAATGCTTTCGAGGGAATCCCTGGATGTCGTAAGCGTATGTTCACCGGCCGTAACGCATTATGAGATACTGGCGCATATCTTGAAACATACAGGAATCAAGTATATCCTGGCCGAAAAGCCCCTGACGTTAAATGCCGGGCAAACCAAACGGATTGTTTCCCTGGCGAAAAAGAAAAATGTATATATATCAGTCAATTACTTACGTCGGTGGGACGAGACAACGAAGAAATTGAGAGAATATATAGCGTCAAATAATTTTGGGCAATTTCAGCTCGGAACAATTGTTTATTACAGCGGTTTTAAAGAAAACGGCGCGCATTTTATAGATCTTCTTAATTTTTTGGGGCTTAAACTTTACTTTGACTCAGTGCTTTCCGTATCAAGGATAAAAGGAAATAAGCATGATTTTGGGGCCTCACTGGCTTTTAAAACGCAGGATAAGAAGCCTCTGTATTTTTATTGGGTAGACAAGGAAAATTATCGATGCCTCGAGGTAAACCTTTTTTATAAAAAGGCCAGAGTAAGAATAGGAGACTATAGCGAAGTGGATATTTTCCAATTAAAAAAAGCAAAGGCATACCCGGATATTAAGAAACTGGCTTTAAAAAGACACCTTCCCTCCACCATCTGTAGTTCGATGAGGAATTCTGTTAAGGATATCGTGAAACGCTGCAAAGAAAACAAAGTGAGCTATGAAGCCCTTGAACGTGAGCAGGAATTTATGGAGCTTATTTCGTATATAGATAAAAAGGTGTCATGAGCTTAAGAGCCAAAAAGATTTTTGTAGTATATAGCGATGCGGGAGCGTCACAGGCGATTATTCTTTTCCAGAAGAAAATGAAGCCTAAAGGCGTAAATATCGTTGCCATTGCCCGCGGAGCCGGAAGAGAGATTGCTCGTAATGCAGGAATAAAAATATGTCCGGCAAAAGAAGCCTACAAGGATTTCCGTTCAATAGAGAGATTTCTCCGACAGGAAATACCGGATGTTATAATCACGGGAACGAGCCTGAAGGACGATCTTGAACGAAATTACATAAAAGCGGCGCGCTCTTCACGGATCACAACAGTCGCGTTTATCGACTGGTGGACGAAATTTGAAGAAAGATTCACGCACACCAGGACAAAAGAAAAGTCTCTGCCGGATTATATCTGCGTGGTTGATGATGTCGCTAAAAAGATATGCTTAAAGATATTCGGAAATAAACCGAAAATAATCATAGCCGGTAATCCGTATTTCTCGCATACGGCGCGGCAAGCCCGGGGAATAAATATTGATAAAGAGAAAGTTCTCGACGGAATGGGCCTGGACACAAATCTCCAAACTATATTATTTTTCGGCGAAGCCCCGGGGTCCGCAAAGGACCATGACCAATTTCAGATATTTGAAAAAGTCTGCCTGAATATACAAAAAGTGTGCGATCTATGCAATAGGTCCTTCAACGTGATAGTCAAATTCCATCCTAACGGAATGAAGAAATGGATTTACAGGAGATTTTCATCCATAATAAATGCGACGATAGAAAAGAGCTGTAGAAGCGCGTTTGTTATGGATAAATATACTGCGCAAGAACTGATCAAGGCCGCCGATTACGCGTGGGGCATAAATACAACACCTTTACTTGAGGCGATGATAATGGGAAAGCCCGCATCTTCATTTTATCCGAAACGCAGCGCGGTCGGCATGCCATTTTTAAAGAAATACGGTTTTTGCGCCTCTGCGGACAGTTTTGCGCAATTCGAATCTCTTATTCGGAGCCTTCTTACGGACAGGAAATTTGTCAAGAGAGTATTGAGAAGGCAGAGGAAGTATGTATATCCAAGAGAAGATTTTATTTTACCTGTAAACCGCATTATACATAAAGTAGCAACCAAGAAGAATTATGACGAAACTTGCAAT
>MHFD01000048.1:8835-9361 GCA_001804045.1 Omnitrophica bacterium RBG_13_46_9 | reverse complement strand
AGGGAAGAGAAGGAAGCGGTCTGCCGCGTGATTGATTCCGGAATACTTTCGGGATTTCTCGGTTCGTGGCATGAAAATTTTTTTGGCGGCAAGGAAGTACGGGCGCTGGAAAGGGAATGGGCGAAATATTTTTCTGTAAAACACGCAATCGCAGTCAATTCCTGTACATCAGGTCTTTATTGTGCAGTCGGGGCGGTAGGGGTTCAGCCGGGAGATGAAGTTATTGTTTCACCCTATACCATGTCAGCTTCGGCAACAGCCGCAATAATATTTAACGGAGTTCCCGTATTTGCCGACATCGAAGAAGACTATTTTTGTCTCGATCCTGCTTCGATAGAAAAGAAAATCACCAAACGGACCAAAGCTATAATCGTTGTTGACCTGTTCGGGCAGCCTTACGATGCAGATAAGATAAACCGGTTAGCTGATAAATACGATTTAACAGTTATTGAGGATGCTGCACAAGCGCCAGGAGCAACTTACAAAGGCAGGTATGCGGGAACATTGGCAGATATAGGTGTCTTCT
>MHFD01000048.1:6402-8805 GCA_001804045.1 Omnitrophica bacterium RBG_13_46_9 | reverse complement strand
GCGAGGGCGGTATAGTGGTTACCGATAACGATGAATTGGCCAATAGAGTGAGGCTTATTCGGAACCATGCCGAGGCAGTTGTGGGAGATAAGGGAAAAAAAAACATTTTTAATATGATCGGATATAATTTCCGGATGACGGAACTCGAAGCCGCCGTGAGCCGCTGCCAACTAAAAAAACTGAG
The DNA here is from genome assembly GCA_001804045.1 of Omnitrophica bacterium RBG_13_46_9. Taxonomy (GTDB): domain Bacteria; phylum Omnitrophota; class Gorgyraeia; order JABMRN01; family RBG-13-46-9; genus RBG-13-46-9. The sequence goes on along the minus strand of MHFD01000048.1, from coordinate 8,621 downwards.
GTCTCTGGTCAGGAGAAGGGTGGAAAATTGCCGTTATCTGGCATCCAGGTTAGGGGCCATACCCGCGATATCCGTTACTTATGACAGGCCTGAAAGCAAGCGCGTTTATTACGTTCAGCCGTTTAAATTTAAAGAGGATGTAACAGGGATCAACAGGGATGTATTTATCGGAGCTGTAAAGGCGGAATTGCCGCATACGGAGAAATGTAAAAATCTCGGCGTTCGCATATGGACAGGATACTGCAAACCCCTCTACCTGCAACCTATGTATCAGAAGAAGAGGGCTTACGGAGACCGCGGTTTTCCTTTTGTCGGTCCGCATTATAAAGGGAAAGTAAATTATGCAAAAGGAATCTGTCCTGTAGCCGAACGTATGTATGAACACGAGCTTTTTACGACCGATATAATATGCCCTCCGGCGTCAAAAAAGGATTTAGATGATGTTGCTAGGGCATTTGAGAAAGTATGGGAAAACAGGAAGGAACTCAAATGAAGGACTGTTTTATAAAGGGAAAGAAAATCTACCTCAGGCTTTTTAAAGAAAGCGATATTAGAAAATGGTATAAGTGGTTTAATGATGAAGAAGCAACTTATTGGATGGACAAAAGAAGATTTCCCAATACACCGGAGAAACAGAAAGAATTTCTGAAAAGAATTAATAATAGCGATACTGATATTCAGCTAGCGATAATAAATAGAAAAAACGATGTTTTAATAGGCACAGTCGGTCTACACAAGATAGACCTTGTTAACCGCAATGCCGACATCTCAATAATAATAGGAGAAAGGACATACCATGGGAGAAAGCTGGGAAAAGAGGCCGTTTCTCTTATAATAAGCCACGCGTTCAATATGCTGAGCCTGCATAAGCTGACTGCCGGTATGATCGAGGGGAATATTGCCAGTTTTAAACTGTTCAGTTCTTTAGGCTTTAAAAAGGAAGCCGTATTTAAAGAGCAGGCATTTTTGCGCGGGAAATATAGGAATGTTATTAAGATGGGATTGTTAAAAAAGAGTTACAAGAGCGCAACACGCTGAAAACAGTAAAGATATGTCAGAAAAACGCGATAAAACCCTAGTTATACTTTTGGATCACCCCGATCTAAAAGCCCTGGACCCTTCATTATTACAAGGCTGCGATAGGCTGGCTTTATCTTTTGGCGCTATGTTAAGTTTTGAAGAAAGCAACCTGGATTACCTGACGTTTAACGATTTTTACGACTACAGACAGTTTCGTGTAGACAATATGAAACTTATAGAAGAAAGTGAGCAATTGTTCTCTCTACTGGATAAAAAGTATGAGCCCTTCATCGGGTTTCCACGGGCCTTTACGGGACATATTTACTGGTTTCTAACCTTTTTTGCGGATATCTGCTATATGTCCAGGATATGCGAAAAAATAAAAGAGACATACGGCAGGTGCTACCTCGTGGCCGGTTCGAAGTATAATGTACCGTTCAAGATAGATATGGAATTTTCCTATAAAGAGCTCAACTTCGCGGAATTCTGCTGCGGTTTGGTCGCCAAGGCCGGTATCATTAAGGCGATTTTGAATCCGGAGTGCATCCGGGCGGAAAATTTCTATAATGAAAAACAGTTTAATTTCGGAAAAGAGCAATTGACATACCTGATAAAGAAGGCCTGCAAAAAAATATTATATACCTTTGAGGAGAAAGTAAGGGCCTCTTTTTTTAAATGTTCCACCGGACGAAAAGGCAATATTTTTGTTATCCAGGACGGGTATGAGCTGAGTTACTTAAAAAGGGACATGCCGGGATTCTTATATATTAAACCTGTTGAAAAGCTGTTAGGCATGGCCAGGAATAATGAGTCGAATAAAACGGATCTGGATTATCTATTTAATCCGGAACTGAAAGAATTTATTAAAAGATGGTTTCCGGATTTCGAAAAATATATCTTTGATTTGTTTAACCTTTACCATGACAAGGTACTTTCCAAGATCAACTTTTTATCGAAAGAAATCGAAAGCTTATTCAGGGACTATAAGCCATCGTCATTATTTTTCTCCATATTTGCGAGCAGGATACATGAGGACGTGTTCGCCTATTATGCGAATCAGAAGAATGTCCCGGTCTTCTATTTTCAGCATGGAGGGACGCCTCTTTTTCTTGCCGCGCCATACGAGGAGAGGTATCTGGAGCAAAACCGGAACATAGAGAAGGTAAGTCTATTTCACTCAAGGGTTGAAAAAGATTTTT
>MHFD01000048.1:176-6383 GCA_001804045.1 Omnitrophica bacterium RBG_13_46_9 | reverse complement strand
TAAAAACTATGCGCCGGGGTCTATCACACTTTACGATTTATACCAAAGGAGCAACAAGAATAAATCAAGAAAAAAGAGAGTTTTATATTGTCCCGGCATTCCGCCCTCCGCTGTGTGCAGAAATTTTATGAACGACGTAAACGACAGAGCGGTATTTGACGTAAATAAGGACGTAATAGACGTCGCGGGTCGATTCAATTTAAAAATGGACGTAAAAGTTCACCCCTACGAAGAGGGGCGTAACTACTTGTATTTTAGGGAATTATCGAGAAAACAAAAAAGCGGGAACCTGCGCGTCCTTAAAGGCTTTCCCGCGGAGTATATAATCAAAAAGTACGGCTTATTAATATTGGATTGCCCTACGACGACATTATTCCAGACGTCAATGGTATTGGACATCCCGGTTTTGCTCTATTTTAAAGACATATCGTTTCTCAGAAAGGAGATCGTGCCGGATATCATGAAAAGGTATTATCTGGTACGCAGCAAAGGAGATCTGGAAAGATACATACGTTCCTATGAAAACGGGAAATTAAATTCTAAATTTTCTCTGGAATTTGTAGATAGGTACTCTTTTCCGGTTAATAACGGAAATCCGCGCTATACTATTGCGGAATGCATCAATAAGCACATTGATCAGAAAGACAAGAGGGATCTTTATGAGTATAAAAAAGCAGTATAACGGTTATCTTGCAGAGTTTGTGAAGCTATGTAAAAAAATGAACAAAAAAGGTATGCCCTACATGACCGTTATGTTAAACCACGAATTATTCAGATATCTATATCCCCTGGAGCCATGTACCAGTTTTAAGAACTGCGACCCCGCAAGATTCATAGTACAGCACATAAAGAGACTAAACAGGCTTGCGGAAGACTATTTGAAAAGCGTATCTCCCTATAGAGTTGACTTTTCAAAATCGTATCTGTTTCGGTTTGGCGCCGGCCTTGAAAAAAAGACATCGGATATATACTCTGACTTATGGAAGTATTTTGACGATCGCACCTTAACCAGGGAGAGCGCCACGCTTATCCGTTCGAGACTGCCCGAAAACATTATCAAGAATTACATAAGAGGAAAAACAATTCTTGATATGGGATGTGGCTCTGGCAGGTATACCATAGCGTTGTCAGCGATGGGAGCGAAGAAAGCCGTAGGCGTTGATTTTCAAAAAAAGTCGTATGCGGATGCCCAAAAGTATTGCGAAAGAAAAGGTCTCCCTGTCTTTTTTAAAGAGGCGGATTGTTTAAAACTCCCCTTTGCAAAAAGTTCCTTTGACTTTGTTTTTTCCAATGGAGTGCTGCATCATACAAGGTCAATAGAAAAGGGGCTCGCAGAAATAAAAAGGGTTCTTAAAAAAAGCGGGGGGGTATTTTTATATTTATACGCAAAAGGCGGAATTTTTTGGGATACGAGAGTTGCTATGCGCAGGATATTTAAGGATATACCGTTACATTATACACAGAGAGTTTTGGATATGATCGGCATGCCGGCCAATAGATTTATTTTCTGTGACAGCTGGTATGTTCCTATCGAAACTTTGACGAAAAAAGCAGGCGCGGAAAAGATGTTTCGTGATTTTGGGTTCGAATTCGAGAAGATCGTGTCAGGCAACCCCATGGACATGGATAATGCAATTATGAAAGGCATAAAAGATGCCAGGGTCATGTGGGGGGAAAGTGGGGAGCATCGCTACATTTTGCGGCAAAGATCGTGATGGATTTATTGAGTTTTTTTAATGGTATGTTATAAATATGATAAAAAAGCGAACCGCCAACACTTGGTTTAAGGAATTGTCCCTCGGGGGATCAACCGGCAGGGATTATTGTGAGACATGGTTTTCCAGGGATCATCTGGGAAAATCCGGGCAAAGGTATAAAGTGGATGTTCGCGCGGGAAAAACTACGGATATCCTATCCTTCAAATCAAATACGGCCGAAAATTTTAATTCGCAGGTTTCGCATATTAAATCGACCAGAAAGGCGTTGTTTAATTCCGGAAAAAAGAATAGAGTTAAAAGATGCCCTATATGCGGGGCATCAAGCGGAAATAGTAAGCACCGGTTAGATATTTACGGAGCCAGGTATCATCAGTGCTCAACATGCGGCCACCTTTTTGTCATAAACAGGCCTAAAGAGCCGGATCTGAAAAAGTTTTATTCCCGGAATATAAGTTACGCGTCTACGTATACCGATAAACGTATGCTTAAGATGAGAATCGAGCAGGTTGTAGCCCCCAAACTGAAATGGGTATTAGAAACGTACCGGGCCCTTTACAAAAGGAGGCCCAGGACGATCTTGGATGTAGGGGCAGGCGGGGGCCATTTCGTGCATGCCTCGAGGCAATTGGGCCTGGATGCGTGCGGCGTAGAGGTAAATGAGGCAAGCAGAGAGTTTTGTAAAAAGAACTTTGGTTTTAATTTAGAGACGCTTGATTTTACAAAAAACTGGCGTAAATTTCCAGACGTTGATATCGTGACTTTCTGGGGGGTCATCGAACATGTTGCTGACCCGGTAAGCTTGTTAAAAACTGCTTACAGGGTTTTATCCGGAAGACAGGGGCTTTTGGTGGTGGAGGTTCCCCGCTGGGATTCTTTCAGCACCGCAATACAGCATAATTTCCCAAATTCGATTATCCGCCATCTTGACCCCCTCGGACATATAAATTGTTTTACCGATAGTTCATTATTGACAGCCTTTGAGAACAGCAACTTCGCGCCTGTGGCGGCGTGGTACTTCGGGATGGACATATACGAGTTAACCATGCAATTTTCCCATCTTTTAAAGGACAAAAAAATTATCGATATGCTATCAAAACATATGAATTCCTTTCAAAAAATGATCGACAATGGGAGATTGTCGGACGGCATGGTCCTGGCAGGAAAAGCAAAAAATGGATAAGACCGATAACTATATCGCGATATTGAGTGACAATCAGCTTGAGCTTATTCAGGTTATATTGTATGGATGGTTTAGAAATTTAAAACTGATGGTAACAAGCGAAGATTTTCGTTCTCGTATACTAACGACGTTGAAACCTTTATTCTTTATGAAAAGATATATAGGCGAATCTATTACATCATGTAATATGAGGATAGCAGAACACAAGGGTTTGCATTATAAAATAAGTGAAGAGGCTATAGGCTTGACCTTGGAGTTTTATAATCAGAATATAAAAAGTGTTAATCGCGTTGTTGGATATTATAACCGTATTCTTAATACAAAAAAGTTTGAAGCCTATATTAAAAAGGTGATTTGCCATCAGGTTTTCATTTTATTAAAAGCACTCTATGTTATAACACTATCAGGCCGTTACAATAAGAAGATATTAATAAGCGCGAACACCGTCAATAAATTTATAGTTAAACACATGGAAGATAAGTACAAAATTAAGTACGGTGTAAGATGGGTAACACCTTCGTGGAAGCTGTTTTTTCTATTCGCTTATTATGCATGGTTGATCAAGGAATTTATTAGGCGCGGGTTAGTTTTTAATAGAAACAAAAAAAATTATAAATTGTCTAAAGAAGCGTTATCGGGGACTTATAATTCAGTATTAGGCGATGATGTTGAAATTGATGGCCGCACATTCAAAAAAGAAGACATATTGATGGTGCAATTCAGCAGAGCTCCTCAAAGGGATAGGGCATTTAAAGAAGCGATAAAAATGGGTTTTAATACCGCATGTGTTCCGGATTTAAAAATCAATATAAACAGAAACCTTTTTGGTGTATTGTTTTTTTATTTTTTAATTCCTTTAAAGAGTTATTTTTTGCTATTCGCCGATGACCGGTCACATCTTTTTTATTATATAGTCTTGTTTCACAAACGGTGTTTCCCCATAGAGATATTGCTGAATTTGTATAATATAAAATGTTATATTTCAAACAAGGTTTGGGGCGATATTGAGGAAACAATTGTCTTAAACAAATATGGGACAAAAAATATAATTTTCCATTTGAATGATTTAACGGCTTATAGGGTGCATACCTTCGCTTTCATCGCCCACAATATTTATTTTACATGGGGTGATATTCACTATGATTGCCATTCAGCAAATTATTTTGTCGATAAAAAATTAAATATCGGATGCCCATATAAAAGAAGTTATAACGAAGCTTGCAATAATAAGGAAGAAATTATTAAGCAAATCCCAAATTTTAAAAAGGAAAAGAAAACGGTTGTATTTTTTGATACTGCCTTTGATAATAGCACATATTGTACGGAAGAATTTTTACTGCAGTATTTGAGTTTAATAAAAGAATTTTGCGATAATAAGGGAAAAGAGCTAAACATACTGTTAAAACCAAAAGGAAAACCCAATGAAGAAAGAGGGATTTCACAAGAAAATCGGGAAAGATATGAAAAATTATGGAAAGGGCTTTTGGGGTGCGAGGGCTTTATATTGATAGATTCATTGAAATGGGATGCGGAAAAGATCATGTCTATTTCTGATGTTTGTGTAAATATGGGAATAAACAGCCCCGGAACAATAGCATTGATATGCGGTAAGAATGCTCTTTATTTTGATGCTACAGGTAATGAACATCATCCTTTTGCCAAGAAATATAAGGACATATTGGTATTTGAAGACAAAAATCTTTTGTTCAAACAGATAGAAAATATATTAAACGGAAAATTTAATTGTAGAAGGATATTGACTAAAGAGGAGATTCGTTTATATGATGCTTTTGATGACGATAGAGCGCTAGATAGATTAAGGGAAAACTTAAACGAATTAACCTCCCAAACTGTTTAGGTGTGTAATGAAAATTAAAAACAAAAAAGTGCTTGTAACCGGTTCGGAAGGATTTATCGGAAGTCACCTTGTGGAGCGCCTTTTAGAAGAGGGGTGCGACGTAAGGGCTTTTGTCTATTACAATGCATTTAATTCATGGGGTTGGCTGGACAGCTTTAAGCAGAATAAATTAAATAAAATTGATATTTTCCTCGGAGATGTACGTGATCCGAATGGGGTAAGAAAGGCAATGGAAGGCATTGACGTGGTTTTTCACCTTGCAGCTTTGATCGGAATACCGTTTTCCTACCATTCGCCAGATTCTTATGTAGACACTAATATAAGAGGCGCATTGAATATTCTTCAGGCCGGCGCGGAGTTTAAAGTAGAAAGAATTTTAGTGACTTCTACGTCCGAGGTTTATGGCACGGCAAGAAACGTGCCAATAGAAGAAAGCCATCCATTGCAGGGGCAGTCGCCTTACAGCGCTTCAAAGATAGGGGCAGACAAAATAGCAGAATCATTTTTTAAATCATTTGGCACCCCGGTTACTACTGTTCGTCCTTTCAATACTTACGGGCCACGACAATCCGCAAGGGCTGTTATACCCACGATTATAAGCCAGTTGTTGAGAGGGGTAGGTGCAATAAAACTTGGTTCTTTAGCCCCTAAAAGAGATTTTAGTTATGTAAAAGATGTATGTGACGCTTTTGTAGCTATAGCTATTTCAAATAATACGGTTGGAGAAGAAATAAATATAGCGACAGGACAGGAGATTAGCATAGGAGAGATAGCTAAGAAAATAATAGAAAAGATAAACCCGAAGGCAAAAATAATTTCAGATGGAAAAAGAATTAGACCTAAGCAGTCAGAGGTTATGAGGCTCTTGGGAGATAATGCAAAAATTATTGGATTGACCGGCTGGAGACCAAAGTATTCTTTGGATAGAGGGCTTGACGTTACAATAAAGTGGTTTAGAGATAAAAAGAATCTGAGTTTATATAAATCGGATATTTACAATGTGTAATAAAATTCATTTAGACGCTCCGAGTATCGGAGATTTAGAGAAACAATATTTGAATAATGCGGTGGATGCAGGATTTGTATCGACTGCCGGGCCATTTGTGGCAGAATTCGAAGAAAAATTTGCCGCATATTTAAACACAAAGAAAGCTGTTTCAACACAAAGCGGAAGCGCCGCTATACATTTGGCATTATATGAGCTCGGCATAGGCCCGGGAGATGAGGTAATTGTTCCGGCATTAACATTTATTGCCACGGTTAATCCTATTGTTTATGTTGGAGCAAAACCGCACTTTGTAGATGTAGACAGGAAAACCTGGAATATAGATCCCGTTGAGGTTGAAAAAAATATAACTAAAAGAACAAAAGCGATAATACCGGTTCATCTCTATGGAAATCCTTGTAATATGGATGAAATAATGAGGATAGGCAAGAAGCACAATATTTAC
>MHFD01000048.1:0-147 GCA_001804045.1 Omnitrophica bacterium RBG_13_46_9 | reverse complement strand
ATCTAAATATAATAATAGGCACACAGGGACCTTTGGAGATTTGGGGTGTTTTAGCTTTAATGGCAATAAAATTATTACTACAGGCGGCGGCGGCATGCTGGTAGGAACCGACGAGATAAGATTAGAACATATAAAATTTTTGGCGGA
>MHFD01000047.1:5391-5520 GCA_001804045.1 Omnitrophica bacterium RBG_13_46_9 | reverse complement strand
CTGCTGGATACTTGTATTTCGCGTTTCCTACGACTAGACGCTAATCGCTAGACGCTAGACGCTAATAAAGAGGAGGAAAAAAATGGAAGAAGAAACGCTGACCCAAAAAAAACCTTTAGATTATATAAA
>MHFD01000047.1:5021-5248 GCA_001804045.1 Omnitrophica bacterium RBG_13_46_9 | reverse complement strand
TCATCAAGGGGCTGGCGGTCTCCACAAGCGTCGCGCAGCGACTTACCGTTCTAAGGGAACAGATGCTCGGGTGGGACAGGATAAATCAACTGATTTCAAAACTAGACCTTGCCAAAGATGTCAGGACACAGAAGGACTTCGAAAGCCTTGTATTGGGCTTAAGAAGAAAGATAAAGGTCAACCTGTACGGCGACAATATCATACGAATTTCGCACCAGGGCAAGGAC
>MHFD01000047.1:1652-5012 GCA_001804045.1 Omnitrophica bacterium RBG_13_46_9 | reverse complement strand
TCCATGAATATCGTAAAGACCATAACAGACATATTTATAGCCGAAAACCTCAAGCAGCAAGATAGCGAGACGGAAAACGCCATCAATTTCATAAATGACCAGCTCGTCCTTTACCAAAAGAAGGTCAAGCAAGGAGAAATCTCCTCGATGGAAGACAATCTTAACACGCTTCTTATAGATTCTACGGAAAAACACCCGATGGTCATAGATTTAAGGAAAAAGATAGCCGCCGCTAAGGAGGAGATGGAAGCCGGAAACTACGAAGTCGGCTCTTCAGAGCTTGCCGATTCTGACACAGAACTGGAAAATCTAAAGAAAGAGCTTAAAGGGCTGCGGGAAGAGCTCTCTACCTCAAGCTTAGACGCCACTAGGGGAGGAGAGAACAGGGCAAAACTAGCTACGGCCACAAATGAAAAGCTGTATAAAATGCTCCTGCTTGAGCGGCTGGAAAAAGTAACAGCGAAGGACGCGGGTGTCAATAAAAAGTTATACGATGAGCTCTTGCAGCGGCTCGAGACCGCGAAGATCACACAGCGCCTTGAGGCATCGCGGGAGGGAACAAAATACATCATCCTCGACCCGGCGCGGTTGCCATTAACACCGGCTAAACCAAACAAACTCCAAACCTTGTTCATGGGCATGTTCGCAGGCATTTGCGCGGGTCTCGGCCTTGTATTCGCGGTAGAGATGCTTGACCGCTCATTTCTCGGTGTCGATGAGGCGAAGTCATATTTAGAGCTTCCTATGATAGGCACCATATCAAAGATAATCGCGCTGGCGGATATAAAAGCGCAGAAAATACGCAACATAAAGATCGCGGCGGCCTCCGCCGTCACAGGCATAGTTTTGCTCGTGGTAATTATATTTAACGTTATTCTGGGCAGCTAACAACGAGCGGCTAACACCCAGCTCATAGCTGATAGGTAGTAGGTTGTGGGTAATAGGTAGTAGGGGTACCAACTATTTACTCGTTACGAAGGACGATGGACGAAAGGACGAAGGACGATTCGTAAAACAAAGCTTGTTAGTAAGGATAAGGACGGAAGGACGATTCGAAGTCTTGTCATTGCGACCCCGAAGGAAGCACTTCATTGAAGAATCTTCATTCGGGGGTGGCAATCTCAAAGGTAGGTTCGAAACAATGAATTTCAATAAGTTTCCACGAGTTTCAATGAGTTTCGATTTTTCGTCATTGCGAGGCGCCGCATGTTTTAATTACGCGCCGTGGCAATCTCAAACGAATGAGATTGCTTCGCTCCGCTTACCTAAAACAAGGTCGCTCACAATGACGCGTGGGAATTTTTACGAATTACGAATTTCGCCAATCATCTAGACGCTAGTCGCTAACCGCTAGACGCTAGATTGGAGAGTTAACCATGTACGAAAAATACTACGGTTTCACGGATCGTCCGTTCAACCTGACGCCTGACTCGGAGTTCTTCTTTCCGAGCCCGAAGCACGAGGAAGCGCTTAACCGGCTTCTCCTAGCCATAAGCGAAAGAAACGGCTTCGCTGTCATTACGGGTGAGATTGGCTCAGGCAAAACTACCGTGTGCCGGACGCTTCTAAACAAGCTTGACCCAGCGACAAAGGTGGCCCTTATCCTGAACACCCATCTTGGGAAAAAGGAGCTACTTACGACTATCATGGAGGATCTTGGGATAGAGTATCTGTCGAAATCCAAGACCCACCTTTTATCGGCGCTTAATAGATACCTGTTAGAGCAGGCTTCGAAAGACATAAATGTGGTCCTTATTATAGACGAAGCGCAAAATCTTACCCCGTCTGTCCTTGAAGAAGTAAGAATGATCTCCAACCTGGAAACCGAAAAGGAAAAGCTGATACAGATAGTCCTTGTCGGACAGCCTGAACTGAAAAAGAAACTGGCCCAGCCGAAGCTGGAACAGTTCAGCCAGAGAGTCGTCATAAGCTACCACCTTGGGCCCTTGAGCCATGACGAAAGCATGGATTACATAAAACATCGCTTAAAAAAAGCCGGTAATAAGAACGCCGATATATTTTCAGATGAGGCCATCGAGGAGATATACAGATATTCCAAGGGCATACCGCGGCTTATAAATCTCGCCTGTCACAACGCTCTGATAAGCGGGCTTGTGTATGAGGCAAAAACAATAACAGGCGCCATAGCCGTGGAAGCCATACAGGAGCTTATGCATGGGGGTGAGGGGCTTTCGTCGCGTCAAAAGGAAGCCATGAAAAATATCGATGTTGAGACAGCGTCTCCGCGGCAGGAAGAAAAGATAGCGCTATCGGATAACGCTGACAGCGGTAACGGCGACATTTTTACACAAAACCCGGTTAATGGAACCTATAAATATTCAAATGGCGCGTCTGGCGAAGAAGATCTTCCGCTAGCCGATGGAATTGATGAAAAAATAACCGATTTAGAAACACTGCCCAAACCGGAAGAAAAAGAGGCAGAGATATCTGAAAATAGTGATGTCGAAAATAGCGAGGGTCACACGGAAGAGATCTTCAAATACTCAAATGACGTATCCTCCTTAGCGGATTCGCCGTTAACTGATGGAACGGACGAAAAAACAGCTGACTCCGAAGCATCGCCAACACCGGAGGAGGTCTTGGTATCCGATAATACTGAAGCTGAAAATAACCGTGTTTTTGTCCAGGATTCGGCGGGCGAGATCGATAAATTCCCAAATGATACGCATACCGAAGAAAGTCCTTCGCCGCGTGAAGATGGCGAAAAAAAAGAATCGCGTGATCCGCAACGGGTTATGCCGGCTAATAAAAAACGGCTCATTGTGTTACTCACAATATTCGTGAGTCTGATAGCGTATATAGCCGTGAATCCTGTTTTATCTAACCCGCCTTCGTCCGCCACCAAAGATGGCGAGACTTCGGCGAGGTTTTCCGCCGGTATTTTTGGGCGGCGAGACCTCGCCACGCGAAAGCATGGCGGGTCGCTTCAACGAAGCGAGAGAAAAGATGTCACGCCTGCAAGGGCGAGGAGCTTCAATAATCTTGTGCCCAACGCGAAAATTGCGAGTGGAACCGAAATAGTAGTAAACAAAATAAGTGAAAACGGCAATTATATAAGGCTATTTAATGGCGGCGCTTTTGACAACGGTATTATAAAACGCGTTTCCTTTGAGGGAAACGCCGAGGGGCAACGCCAAGTCCGCGAGACAGGGATAACGCTTATAAATAGCGGCAAACCCGGAAGCGCGCGCGCCACATTTTCCCTTAACGGTTATTTTGACTTATCTAAAACCAATTTCCTGATACTGGCAAAAAGCGCGCCGGGTCCAAAATCAATAAAGTTCGTCTTAAGCGACGCCTCGGGCAATAAAGGCGAAATACCTATAACACTATCGCCTG
>MHFD01000047.1:1025-1511 GCA_001804045.1 Omnitrophica bacterium RBG_13_46_9 | reverse complement strand
TAAGCTGCTGGATACTTGTATTTCGCGTTTCCTACGACTAGACGCTAATCGCTAGACGCTAGACGCTAATAAAGAGGAGGAAAAACAGTGGGAAAAATTACCGAAGCATTAAAAAAAGTGACAGACGAACGTGTCGCGAGAATACAGAGAAAACCGGAGCTACAGTATGTTGTGAAAAGAGTGGAAAATACCAAAATAGACGAGCACGTCGTTTCCTTTCACGACCCGTCATCGCCGGTCGGTGAGCAGTATAAAATATTGCGCACCAATATACAGACTCTCCGGTCCGTGAAAAATCATAAATTATTCGCGATTACAAGCTCCATAAACGGCGAGGGCAAAACGATAACGGCTATAAATCTCTCTATAACAATGGCGCATGACCTGAATGGAAAATCGGTCCTTTTAATAGACGCGGACATGCGGAAAGGTAGTATCGCGAAATATTTAGGGTTGTCTTCCCGGCCGGGCCTATCCGAATTGCTG
>MHFD01000047.1:883-1012 GCA_001804045.1 Omnitrophica bacterium RBG_13_46_9 | reverse complement strand
GCGTGGATAACATCTTTTTCAACCCCGGTATCGAGAATCTTAGCATTCTCCTGGCAGGAAAAAAGCCGAAAAACCCGTCAGAGCTTCTAAGTTCAAAGAAGATGGAAAGCTTACTAGCTCTTTTTAAAA
>MHFD01000047.1:0-849 GCA_001804045.1 Omnitrophica bacterium RBG_13_46_9 | reverse complement strand
GGTCATGCCCGTGACAGACAGCTGTATCCTCGGACCAATGGCCGATGGTGTAATGCTGATCATACAGGCCGGAAGGACGCAAAGAGATATCGTGAAACAGGCGGAAAGCCGCCTCTCTCAAGCGCAAGCGAAGACTTTAGGATATGTCATGACGAATCTGGAGTACCATTTACCGCATTATCTCTATAGATACGTCCATAAATACGACAACTATTATAACTACCACGCTTACGCTCAACGCGAGACGCACAAACAGGAAGCGGAGGAGCAGGTTGCGGCACTCTAACTCTAACGGGATGCTACGTTACCAAGGACGCTTCGAAGGTTTCAGGATGTTTCTTGAAGTTTCTTAATGTTGCGGGAGGTTGCAGTTAAAGTAAATATGATAGAAAATTCTCGCCCATACGACAAACTAAAGTTTTATCAGGATATTTGTGAGTTACGCAGGTCGGTAACACGGATTACAGAAAAACTCAGACATTCACACATCAGACTGGTATCCCAAATGCGTGATTCTGCGCGTTCAGCCAAACAGAATATAAGAGAAGGATACAGAAAGGGGACTCTAGGCGAATATATGAATAGTATAAGAATTAGCCAGGGTTCGCTCGAGGAATTAGCCGGTGACATTAAAGATTGCAAAGATGACAATCTTATTACGGAAGCGGAATATAATGAGCTTTCCGGATTATGCCGAAGCGCCAGTTATATGAGCAATCAATATATGAAATCGCTTTATAAGATAGAACGAGAAGGAACATGGAAGGTTCCGGGTTCAAAATTACGAAAACGCAACCTTAAGAAACCTTAAGAAACATAAAGAAACCTTAAGAAACCTTCGAACAAGTG
>MHFD01000046.1:22189-24793 GCA_001804045.1 Omnitrophica bacterium RBG_13_46_9 | reverse complement strand
TTTATTCTAAAATACGGGGAGAAGGCCCTCACAGATTTTACCATAACCGTCCCGGATAAACCGGCATACCTGGGGAAAAAGTATCAGTTCAACATAGCCGTAAAATCCGTGGAATTTCCGCATGTGGCTATTCCCGCCACAAAAGTTCTTATCGACATTTCCGGAGACAGGATTTCCGTTACCCAATTAATCGAGCAATTAGGTCTTGGTGAGTTGAAATTTGATCTGACACCCCGGGAAAGTTATATATCGGATTTCCCGCTGGGCGCATGGCTCGAGCTGGGAGAATTTTCCGGAAGGGTGTTCGAGTTATCTAACAATAGCGACCAGAAATACGCTTTCGGAATAACTGCGGATAAGCCGGAATTCCTTTCTTTCGAAACCAACGAGTTCGTCCTGGAACCGCAGGGGCGTAAAAGGATACAGCCGCGCCTTTTGATCCCGGATGAAGATATTTACCGCAACAGAGAATTTGTATTTACCGTTGAGGCAAAAGTGATAGGACAGATACCTGAACAGAAAAGATTTTGTCGTATAAGAGTCAGGACACAAGGAGAACAATAGATGAAAAAGCATTATCTTTTTATAACTCTTTTTGTGACAGGCGGCTCAGTGATGATCATTGAGCTTATAGGGACAAGGGTCATAGCTCCTGTCTATGGAACGGGACTTTTTGTATGGGCGTCGCTTATAACCGTCGCTCTTACGTGTCTATCGATAGGCTACTGGATGGGAGGGAAGATAGCCGATAAAAAACCCGATTTTAAAATGTTTTACCTTATTATCCTTGCGGCCGGAATATTGATAGCCCCTGTTTCGCAGGTCTCACAGCCAGTGCTGAGATGGAGCATGAACCTGGGGTTTCGCGTAGGACCGCTTTTCAGCGCATATATCCTCTTTACGGTCCCCATGGTGCTTTTGGGCATGGTGTCGCCTTACGCCATAAGGTTAGCCGCTACGGAGCTCGATGTTTTGGGAACCACCGCAGGCAGGCTATACGCTATTTCAACCCTGGGCAGTTTTGCCGGTACTATATTGACCGGTTTTGTGTTGATACCTTCTTTCGGGACGAGAAAGATACTTTTTATGCAATCCTCGGTCCTGATTTTGCTGTGGGTCGGATATTATTTTGTAAATAGGAGATATAAGCACGGTTTTGTTCAGGCGCTTTTTCTCTTCTTTCCCGCATTGTGCTTTTCGACTAACCTCTTTGCGCTTATGGAACCGGGGGATCTCAGGCTTATATATAAAGCAGAATCGTTTTACGGTCAGATAAAGATCATAGAAAATGGGCGCGAAAGAGAGATCTATGTGGACAACATGAAACAGAGCTCGATCGATAAAAATACCTATCTACCGACCGTAAAAGTCTATTACGGTTTTGAGATGCTCCCTTTATTCAATAGAAACGGCAAAGACGCATGTCTCATCGGCCTGGCCGGTGCAAACATTCCCCGCCGCCTGTGGGAATACGGGATAGAGACCGATTGCGTCGACATAGAACCCAAAATGGAGCGTATCGCGCGAAAATATTTCGGTTTTCTCGATTATTTCGGGAAGATCCACATCACTGACGGTAGGGTCTTTATAAATAAAAATAAGAAGAAGTATGATTTTGTCATTGTAGATGTATTTACCGGAGACGATATCCCGTTTTACCTGATTACAGAGGAGAGCTTCAGGGAGATAAGGGCCGTCCTAAAAGAAGGCGGGATCATAGGCATCAATTTCATAGGGGAGGTTTACGGAAAAAACTCTGCGGGCTGG
Organism: Omnitrophica bacterium RBG_13_46_9; assembly: GCA_001804045.1. Lineage (GTDB taxonomy): Bacteria > Omnitrophota > Gorgyraeia > JABMRN01 > RBG-13-46-9 > RBG-13-46-9. The sequence goes on along the minus strand of MHFD01000046.1, from coordinate 23,026 downwards.
AAATCGGTTTACAAAACGCTTTCCGCGGTCTTTTCTCATGTAAGGGCGTATTCTTTTATAAAAGGCGCGGAAGTGACGGATTCCACCGCGAATGTCATATTCTTCGCGTCCGATTCAGAACTTTTAATCCCGCAGGATTATAGGACCTATTGCAGGAACCCGGTATCACAGCGGTTAATAGAGCTATTGCTTGAGTGCGAGCTCGATACCGGTCTCGAGGGAGGAATGGTCCTGACCGACGATTATGCGCCGGTCGAGTTCATAAGAAAGGACACGGCCAGGAAGATTCGTCAGAAAAAACTTGTGTATGCCCCCGAGGGGTATTTTCTGGAATGAACCCCATTATCTCGCCTCCGGACACCTTTTATGCATAGAAAACACGATGCTTTCGGTGTCTGGCCTTATCTCTGAGGAATATCTGGAATCGCCTCAGGCAAGAGCGGCTAAGCGCGATTATTTTTGGAACGGGACGGCTATAACCCATGATTTAAACCATGTAAAAATATTGAATAACGGCAAATATGTGTTAAAATATCTACGGAGGGGTGGCAATGCCTTATTGAGCGCAGAACATGATGGGTTAAAGACGTTGGGAGGCCCGACGTCTTTTTTTATCGGATTTATTAGAATAGTATCAGGATAAAAATAGACTTGATGAAATCCCATACCGAACACTTATGGTTCAATACCAAAGAGAAGAGGGGATACGTGAATATAACCCCAGAGGTAGAGGCCGCCCTACGTAAAAGCGGCATAAAAGAGGGCTTGTGCCTTGTCAACGCAATGCACATCACGGCCTCGGTCTTCATAAATGACGACGAGCCCGGCCTGCATAAG
>MHFD01000046.1:19380-22178 GCA_001804045.1 Omnitrophica bacterium RBG_13_46_9 | reverse complement strand
ATGGCTTGAAAAGCTCGCCCCGCATGCGCCGGTTTCGCATTATGACCATAATCGGACAGGTGAAGATAACGGGGATGCTCATCTTAAGCGTACCGTAATGGGCAGGGAGGCTGTGATCGCGGTCACGAATGGCAAGCTTGATTTTGGCCCGTGGGAACAGATCTTTTACGGCGAGTTCGATGGACAGAGGAAGAAGAGAGTTCTGGTTAAGATAATAGGCGATTAATCCGGAAAGTTAGAAAAAATTACGTGAACCGGCATATGACATGCCGGGAATCGTTGGAGAGGAGAAAAAAATGAAAAAAGAAAATTCAGACAAATCACCAAATGTGGCTATGGAGGAACACAGGCGCTTCATCAGGCACCCCATAAGTTTCCCCTTGGAATTTGAGTACGCCCCCAAAAAGCTCTATGGTGACGGGCGCACTATAAATGTCAGCCTCGGAGGGTTGCTTTTTTCATCCAAACACTCTTCGGCGCGAGGCAAAATCATCATTCTGAAATTGCCGCTTAAGGACAAGCTTTTCAGGGTTAAGGCGAAGGTAATGCATGTGCGTCACGATATCAGCAACTCGCACCTGTATGATATCGGCGTTTCGTTCCTTTCGTATTCCGAAGCGTTCAAGGCGAAGCTTGTCGAACAGATATATCTGATAGATGAATACAGGTCTCTTCGCTCGATACAGCTTAACCGGGAGGTCGATTTTGAGGAGGCCTCGAGAGAATGGGTGGAACGATTTTCAAAGCGGTTTGATCGGATGTTTTGGGGGGCGGATACCAGAAATAAAAACAAGGAATAGCGCCTGTTTTCCGCGGGAAACAGCGGTTCCCGCGGTTGATACAAAGGTGAGCAAATGAATAAGAACAATATGCTGAAAATTATAAATCCACTTTTATTTGCGTCTTTTGTAATACAGGCCGTTAGCGGCGTTATGCTTTTACTGGGAAAAGGGGGATTTGACGAACTGCACGAGTATAACGGCGTATTATTAATCGTTTTGGCGGCAATACATCTTGCTCTTAACTGGGGGTGGGTTAAATCGGTTTTGCCGGGACGAAAATAATGCCTGAAACCGGCCTAACTTAAATACTTCCCCGAGGCGATGCCAAGTCGTCCTTCGTAACATGTACCTGTAAACATCGTAGGTTTCTTAAGGTTTCTTGATGTTGCTTAAGGTTTCTTAAGGTTGCTTTTTCGTTTTCGCAAACTACCGAAATCCCCCCAATAACCCGCTATCTTACGTGATTATTCGAATCGTCCTTTCGTCCTAGCGAGCGTAAGCGAGCGGACGTCCCACGTAGCGTGCTATAACCATACATGCAACCTCCCGAAACTTCCCCTATGACCTATGAGCCATGAGCTATGAGCTAATATATCGAATCGTCCATCGTCCGAATGTCTCTCGTTTTATGTTGCATAGGTTGCAAAGGTTTCACAGGTTGCAGATGTTGCTTTTTTATGCAACCTTTGCAACCTTTAGCAACCTCTGTAACCTTTGCAACCTTTTTCGAATGAGATTGAGATCCCTCGCTTCGCTCGGCATCAATTCGCACTGTAACTTATGTTCCCGCTTCGCTACGCTCGCGGTCCATAAGTTACGTGCTCATTGAGATTGCCACGGTGCGCTTCGAAAGTACCTGCGCCTCCAATGACACGAGCTCGAATTGTCCTTCGTAACGAGCTACGAACCACCTAACTTGCTATAACGAATCGTCCTTTCGTCCTAGCGAGCGTAAACGAGCGGACGTCCCACGTCCTACGTAACATGCTATAACGAATACCACGGTCTTGCAAATCCCTACTTTTATAGGTATATTTACAATATACAAAGGAGGGGATGATAATGTGCAATGTTTGCGCCGCTCATAAGAAAAAGAAACCGAAAAAGAAGTCGAAGAAGAAATAGGTCTTTAACCGTCTTGTAACTTGCATGAACGAGATAGGTATCATTTTTGCTGTCAAAGGTTCAGGGTGTGTCCGATAAATAAGGAAAGAGGATGTTCAACGATTTCAATACCTTCGTTTTCTACGCGATAAATCGGAGTTGCAGCGTAAAAATTCTCGATGTATGCATGCCATATGTTACCCGTCTTTCGGACGCGTCATTTCTTTTTTTGGTAAGCCTGGGTTTACTTATATTTAAACGGTATCGAAAGACAGGCCTCCTTATGCTGGCCGGACTGACATGCTCCTTTTATGTCGTAGATTATTTAAAAAACTGGTTTGCGCACCCCAGGCCGTTCGAAATACTAACGGGAGTTAACCTACTTGTAAAAGATGGCGGGTATTCGTTCCCTTCGGGGCATACCACTCGGGCATTCATGGCGGCATATCTCTTATCATCGAATTCCCGTAGATATTACCTTTTCTACATTCTCGCCATAGTCGCCGGCATATCGCGTATTTACCTTGGCGTCCATTTTCCGCTTGATGTACTGACAGGCGCCTGTCTCGGAATTGTCATAGGATATCTCCTCATTAAAGCCGCCGGCCCTATAAGCCCTGTGTCAGATCCTGAAATTTGCAAAAAAGGCTCCGATATCCCTACCACCTAACGTGCACCTCTAAACATCGTAGGTTTCTTAAGGTTTCTTGATGTTGCTTAAGGTTTCTTAAGGTTGCGTTTTCGTTTTCGCAAACTACCGAAATCCCCCCAATAACCCGCTATCTTACGTGATTATTCGAATCGTCAATCGTCCAAGCGAGCGAAGCGAGCGGACGTCCCGCGTCCCACGTAGCGTGCCATAACCTTACATGCAACCTCCCGAAACTTCCCCTATGACCTATGAGCCATGAG
>MHFD01000046.1:19125-19323 GCA_001804045.1 Omnitrophica bacterium RBG_13_46_9 | reverse complement strand
ATATCCTTTATATTTTAAAGTAATATCTGCGGCTGTAGCATTTATTTTTCTCTGGACTGATATCGCGACCGAAGCATATGTAGCATTTCATCTTCCCGGCCGGGCGACACTCGGCGTTCCTTTAAAGACCGCAAGTGAAGCGTTCCCGGGTAAATTTGATTTTGCTATTCTGCTAAGCATAGTGAGGCAGTCCGAAAC
>MHFD01000046.1:19009-19106 GCA_001804045.1 Omnitrophica bacterium RBG_13_46_9 | reverse complement strand
GCCTTATCCTCGCAAGGCTTCATAGACAAACATTTCGGCGTCAACTCCCCGCAGATGTTCGCAAATGACCGGCTCGAAGTCACCGTCTTGACATTCA
>MHFD01000046.1:15796-18995 GCA_001804045.1 Omnitrophica bacterium RBG_13_46_9 | reverse complement strand
CGGCTGATAGTGCGATGCTACGACCCGATGAAACAGAAACCTTTTTCGGAAACAGCGGAAAGAAACGTAATTTTACGGCAAAACTTTACAACAAGATTGTGCATGGAGATCATCCGCGCCGGGCAGGCCGTGGATAGCGCGGAGCTTGACATAGGTAGACCCCCTGTTTCCGGGCAGCCGGCAGAACCTCAAACCCGCGGGAAGCGGCCAGCGCCTGATGAAAAAGACGATTTTACGGAACCGGATGATATGTCCGGAGAAGATAGGGTCTATTTCACGCACCCCATCCACATACTTTTCGGCGTCCTTCCCGTGCTCGGTTTTCTGATAGGCGCAGCGTCAATGACAAAAAGCCTTGTCACGAGCACCGTTGCCCTTGTAGCCATCGATTCCGTCATAGTCCTGCTTCTGCTCCTATTTATTCGCGCGTCTTTATATATTCTGGACATAACAACCAAGGTTGGGTTTCAGGCGCCTACATGGATCGACAAAGAGGAGATAAACACAATGCCGGGATTCAGTAATCTCCTGCGTATCAATCAAAGGTTCGCAATGGCGCATGAAAACATGCATAAGAAATATTACACCCGCAGGAACAAAGGGGCCTTCTGGATCGAAACCAGGATATATATGAGGCAATATTTCAAAATATTCTTTCAGGCCTCAACGGTCCTATTCTTCCCTCAGCTCATTGTGGCATTTTTCAACAAAGACCTTAATGCGATCTTACTGAAGTATGCGATAGAAGGCATTACCCACTCCCCGGATATCCTGCTGGCGATGTGGGGGTATCTCAGCGGTTTACCTTTATGGCTTAGATGCAGCATACTGTTTATCGCGCTTTGCTATCTATCGGTCGCGTACGTATATTGCCATTCGCATGAGATGCTTTCACGTAAGGAAGCGATAAAAAAGCGGATAAAAGGGATTTTGGAAGATGATGACAATAAACGCATATCCAGCCGGCTGGAGAGGGAGCTTGGAAAGCTGGCCGCGGCGTCAAAACGCATAGGCAGTAACAGGATACTCCCTTCGATCATAAGGGACCTGTTTGCGGAACTGGATAAAGCGGGTCAGGACAAGTTGAATACCGCTCTCGTTGATATATTCAAGACGAGGCGCCATTATATGAACGCCGGCGGGGGAGGCAGTAACGTTGCCCGCGCTCTCATCAATTGGGACTACAGAGGAAACGTCGCTGTCGTGACACCGAATGCCGCGCTCGACTGCACCATCGACTTCAGCAATTATTTCGACCCCATGCAGGAAAAGGCCGTTAAGACCAGGCGCAGCCACGGCGATATAAGGGCTTTTTATTTTTACGGCGGCGAGGTCGGAGAGGCGTACAACAGGCTTCTTAAAAACGACGGCGTATCGACCGCCTACGGTATCAGTCTTGGCGGCGGAAGGAATACGAGGGCAAACGTTATTATTAAAACACAGACTTTCGATGAAGTCGGCATGCGCCTGTCAGGTTGTCCCGTGACCCCCGATGAAGCGATGGCGATGTACCGAAGAATTATTGAGAATACTGCCGATACGGGGATTGTTGTCCTGTCGGGAAGCCTGCCTCCTTCACAGGGGGATTTTCATAACGACTTTTTTATGAAGCTGTTTGCCTCACCCGATATCTCCGCGGAATTCAGGGAATTCTATGAAAGGACGGTCAATACGGGAAACGGATCGGATGAGCCCTTCAATTATTTTTACGCCTTATTGATCGCCCAGCTGCAGAAAGACAAAAAAAGGGTATTTCTTGACGCGAAAGGAGATCCTTTCCGGCTGGGTCTTTCCATGAAACCGTTTCTTGTGAAGCAGGATATAGAAGAGTTCAGCGCCGCTACTTTTCGCAAGAGGGCCATAACGGAAGCGGGGCCCGGAAAATGGGAAAAAAATCTCGGCCTTCTCAAAGATGAAATGAGGAAGATAGTGAAGCTGGGCGTCCCGAACGTCATCGTGACTATGGGCCTCGAAGGGGCTCTCTGGGTGACTGAACAGGGCAGTTATTGGACAAGGCCTCCGAAAAAACTGGAAAATTCAAAGATAAGCGCCGGAGACATATTTGTCGCAAGCGCCGTAATGATGATGAGCGAGGGGGAGACGGTTGTGCCGGTTCTTGCGCGAAAAGCGACAGGCGCGGCTACGGCAAGTATCGAACTCGAAGGAGAGGAAAGCACCAGCCGCCAGGAAAGCGAAGCCATGGCCAGGGATGTGGAAGTGCGCCCTCTTGATATAGATAGACCCTGCGGCGCGTATCGGAAACCCCGAGACATAAAAGTGACCAAAGACTCCCTTGCCCGACTGTGTGGTGATTTTGTGGCGCCGTTTGCTCTCGGGTCATTAACCGCGGAAAAACTTGAAAGAGGCAATGTCACAACGATGAGGCTTATAAGAGAGGGGCATACCGAAAGGAAGCATAATTGCGTAGAGATAAGCGCGCTCTGCAACGATAGGTGGCATGGGTCGGTTCTTTTCGCGGATTATCAGTCCGGCGAGCAGAAAAGCGCCGTGGATATGAGCATAGGTGAATTTTTGGAAGAGTATTTCCCCCTCTCAGGGGCGGATATAGACAGAAAAGATCTTAAAGACGCCGAGGATATCGCCCGGTATGCTCACAGGATGGAGCTTAAAGGAGGTTCCTTCGTTATTCCGGGAGATGAGACAAGCGGGATGTGCTATATAGCCGGGCAAAAGGACGGCGCGGTATTTTTTGTAAGGACAAGTAGCGCAAACGTCTATCAAAATAACATATACACATGGTCAAGCGGCGACATCGCGGTAGGGTTTGATATGCGGTGCAGGAGGCTGACCGTGGGGAACGTCAGAGACAATGCTCTGGCAGGGGTCCTCCGGAATACGTGTAATATCAATATTGAAAAATGGATCATGAGATACCGGGCATGGCGGACACGCCACCCCGAAGCCGGAAAAGAGGATGTGCAAAGACATATTTGCGAGATGTTCAACGTGGTACGCATAGGCAAACACAGAGATAATTCTTATTATAGGGCCGCCTCTCCAAAAGAGAAAAGCAGCGAGCTGCCGGACTTAAGTCTTGTCACGGAACTGGTGGCATTTGTCGCCAGATGGCTGAAAGACATCGGAGAGGAATATGAAGATGAGCTGGATCGGGTATCGACCGCTCTCTGCCGGTGGCTTTTGCACGAAGCATATCCCGGATATTCATTTGTGGTAAAAA
>MHFD01000046.1:5463-15783 GCA_001804045.1 Omnitrophica bacterium RBG_13_46_9 | reverse complement strand
ACAACGGATAGCCGGCATAGATGCTATGCTGGCGATGGGGGAGATCCTGGGGGAAGGGCCCGAAGTATTGGATCTTACGATAGACCCTATGGACGGAAAGGCCTATGTGGCGAAAGGCGAGAAGGGTGCCATTACGACGATTACGGTAAGCGAGAAAGGGAGCCTTGCCAACCTTCAATACCCGTATCTATTGACCACGGCTTATTGCGGTAAAGATCCGGCGCCTTATATAACGGCCCCTTACAGGTCTTATGAGGCGTGGCTAAGGGAGTTTATTCCGCAATACGCGAAAATAAACGGACTTGCCGTGAACGGACTTACAGTGACATTGCTGGATCCCGCAGAGCACGACCGTAGACATCATGAGGACATTGTCAAGGTCCTTGAGGAATTGCGCGTCGGGACCATCCGGAAAATAGAGCACGGAGATACGCTTCCCAAAGTCGAGGCGGGACTGAAACCCGGTTATATATGTGTTGGCGTGAGCGCTCCCGCGGTGACGCAGATAGCGGCAAGTATGTTAAGAAATAAGGATGGCGCGCATCTCCTTGCTATGCCTATAAGCGGAAGTGATGTAAGGAAAGATGGGATTGAGAGGTCGATCAGGCCTGATGAGAGACTTTTGAGGATCGAGGATATGGTAAGTAGCGATGTTATACGTACCTGGGCTACCAGCATCATCGGCACATCCTATTCGTTCCCCATTCCGGAAATGCGCAGAGCCGGCTCTATCCGCGCCATGTACGGCCTGGAAGCGGATCAAAACGGGCTATATGACAGCACGAGCCAATACCAGTATGCGCGGGCGTATGCGCGCGAGCGATTGACATTGTATAGAAAAGTGCTGAGACACATTCCGTTCTTCTATATCAAAGGACAGGACAGGCTTAGCGCTGTGCGTTCACTGGCGTATGCGGACAAAAACGGTGATTCCAAGATCGCGACGGTTATATTAAAGGAGATCCTGTCAGGATTGCGGAAAGGCAACCTGCAGGCAAAGATAGAGGCGGCGGATATATTGATCGAATCTTTTTCAAAGCCTTCGGGGAAAGAGCTGGATAGCAGGCTTGATAGAGCCGATAACGATACGGATAAGATAAGGATCACGCTTTTGAATCTCGCGAAAAAATACAATAAAGAGAAAGCCGGGAAACATTTCGAAAACGCGCTCATAGAGACAGGGCTTTGCAGGGTTGAAGAGGTGAGTAAAGAAGTCTCGCATTATAATATACAGAAGGCGTTTCCGACAGAGCGCCGCCTGTCTGTTTTTATAAGGCCTTTAAGGCTGGCGGCCCAGGGCACGCGGCAAGCCGCCGATATCATAGAGTATTACATCGACCGGTATATGAAATGCGCCCGGGAGATGATCGAGAAAGCGGCAAAAGCAGGGGAGACTGTGTCAGAAGAGGCTGCCGGTAAGACACAGGCGACGGACGTTCGGCCGGAAGCGGATTTGAGAACAGAGACCCCTGAAACACCCGAAGCGGCAAGATTGCGCGATTCATCAGAAGCGGAAGCGGCCGGGGATTCGTCTACGGACCGCGTGAAGGCGGGAGCCGACGAAAAAGGAAATGATTTCGACATCCTGTTAAACGAGCTTGAAAGCATAAACGAAGAGCTGCAGAAGGATATTATAAGCGATGAAAAAGTCGTTTACCTCATACCGAGTCATATAATGAACGATTCTCAGAAGACCTGGATAACTTATTTTAACCGGCTTTCGCAAAATGCCAACCGCCCGGAAAAACTAGAGATCCTGGATGTCGAAGGGGTCGATGACGGCGCAAGGAGAGGAATGATCCTTGAAGACGCGCGAAAGTTTCAGGCCGATGGTTATCGGGTAATCGTGGCCGTAGGGGCGGAAGAAGAGGTCGATTTCATGCTTACCAATGACATAAAATCGCTGGTTTTCGATAAAGGGACAGACCTGTATCTGATGCTGACCTGCCTAAGAGCGTTATCGCGGGGCAGATTCGAGACCCTTGTTCATCTGTATGAGCTTTACACAGGCAGGCATTTTGGCGGGGTCCTTCCGGCTTATGATGATACGGATGCCTTAAGGCAGTTTGTTAAGAACCTTGTTTTTACATTGCCGGATTCCAAAAAGATAGAATACGACCGCTACCTCATGGAAAACAGCACCAAGATAAAAGCCCTCCTTTTGTCCGCATAGCAGGAATCGGCCGCGGATATCGATTTAAGAAACTTTCGATTATACATGCAAGACCCCATCCGTTAATATCTTTATTTCCTGGATAAAAGCGTGCATTTTACCGCCTGAGATGTTAAAATATTTAAAAAGGGAATAAGCCGATTTTATAATCGCGAAGAAAACGGCCTGTCTTTCCGGGAAAAAGTAGTTTGTTTCAATGATTAAAGAAAAGGAATATAAGCGGATGGGGGAAGAGCTGATAAAAGATTTTTTAGGCCAGAAATATTTCGCGGTGATAGGTTCGTTCAGAAACCCCGGTAAAGTCGCGTATAGGATTTTGATGACATTGAAAGAGAAGGGCTACGTCGTATATCCCGTAAATCCTAAGACTAAAGCGGTAGAGGGCCTCGTCTGTTATGCCAGCATCAAGGATATTCCGGCACAAATAGACGTAGCTGATATGGTCACCCCGCCGGCGATAACGGAAAAGATAGTGAGGGAATGCCGGGAAAAGGGCATAAAACGGGTATGGTTCCAGCCCGGAGCCGAAAGCGAAGAGGCGGTCAAGTTCTGTGACGAAAACGGCATCAAGTCTGTTCACGGTATTTGCTTGATGGCAAAGGCAAGTAATGCCGGAGCCAGGCCCTAAAGAAAAATGGGGACGCATCCCGAAAAATAGCGTGTTTCCATTTTTTTTGAAAAATCATACCTACAAACGTTATTTTATGATATCATATATATAAAAAAGGGGTGTTAAACAATGAAAACGGCAAAAGGTATTTTTAAGAAAAGCGTGAAATATTATCTCAATGCTAAAGAGAGTATGACCAAGAGATTGGCGAAATTTCCCAAAGGCAGCGTAAAGAAACTTATTCTTAAAGGCAAAGGGTATTATTATCTGACAGTCAGAGAAGGCAAAAATGTCCGGAAAATATATATCGGGAAAGAAAGACCTGTAAAGCTAATGAAAGAAATACAGAAACGAAGGGCATTAAGGGCCGAACTTAAAAAAGTCAATAGGGCCCTGTACGCTTTAAGTAGGTTGAAAAAGAAATAGTCTATTTCTAAGGAAAAAGGGACACATCCTGTTTTTCACTTCGTAAACGGGAGGTGTCCCTTTTTTATGCGCTAAATCCGAAATCCGAAATACGAAATCCGAAACAAACTCTAAATCCTAAACTCTAAACCCTAAACAAACCCAAAATCCCAAACTCAAATACCTAAACTCACGAAAATAAACGTAATACCTTAAATTACAAAAGGTTATGAGATTTTATTGCTATGTACTTTTAGAATTTCGACGTATTTTAGACATAAAATAAACATCAAACCCGCCTAAATCTAGCTACCTGTGTCTTGTGACAAAACTATTGCATACGATTTTACATATCTATGACACTTTATTGCGCAAAATATGATACAGTATTTTCACGTATATATTATTCTAGATAAAAGCAAACTTATGGTGACATAGGGACGCAAAACTACGGGTCTAGAAGAATTTATCTTAATCTAGAAAGCCAAGTTGCCTAGAAATAGGATTAACTTGGCTTTTTATTTGGTCTGAATTAAGGGTGGCGCTATCCTTCCCGTAGTCGGATAAGTGCCACCCCAGACCAAATTTGATATTAGACGGAGATATGATGATAGGGTACGGGAAAAAACATAGTATTTGGTTTAAAGCGATAGCAATAGGATTGGTATGCTTATTTTCTGTTAACAGTATTTCTCTGGCACAAACAGCAACTTATAATCCTTCAGATGCTACTCTTGCCGCACAAAGTATATTCAGGCCAATTCTTGATACTGTAGGAACGTCGTATTCAACGCGCATAGAAGCTGAGATGGCTTTTATAATAGGTACGGCACTAAGAGACTTAAAACAACCTGGCGATGTAACAAGCCGTCTTAATATTAATAGCGCTCTGGATCAGCAGTCCAATTTTGGTCTTGACATGCGCTACAGAAAATTCCTTGAGGTTAAGACCAATCCCGTAATGTTGGACGATAAAAACAAGTCCAAGGTATGGTATATAGAAACAACAAGGGCTAGAAAGAAAAATATATTCAGAGTTGTGTTTACCGGAAGTAGCGTAGCTGATATGCTTGATGTAAGCAAGATTGAGATTATCCCTGAGGATGAAATTCAAGGAGTACATGAAAAATCGCCTATCCCGAGCACTGGTAAACCCGTCTCAGACACAAACCTTGCACAAGCCGATAGAGCTATTAAAGATATTCTTCATAAAGAATTTGGCATCGATAAACTTACAGGGGGTGCTTTAAGTAGGTCTATTTCGGGATCTTTCGAAGATTTGTCTGATCGTGATAAAAGACGGGTTAACAGGGAGATAGCCCTTGCCGTTATTAAGGCCTTGGAAGGCGACAAGGGTGAGGTAGAAAGAGGCAAGATTGTTTCAGAAAATTTGTTGTCAAAAACCTTAATTGCCGGAGTAAATCATTCGGGACCGTTTGATATCGGTATTGAATGGAGAACGAATGATAAAGGAGAATTGGAATTAGTGGGTTTGAGTGCTGACGCAGGCGGCGGCCAGACCAATGTAGCAAAAGTATTTAAGAATTTTGGTGAAAATTTTGGTCTAGTAGCAATATCAGGTAAGCACGATGGAGCAATAAACAGAAGATGGGTCAATGATCTCTCTGGCGAAAGCATTGTATCATTTTTTGCCGCATTAGATGAAGATAAGAGGGTAAATATAAACCATGTTGTTGATGGTAAAGAACTGCCGATTGCAATTGGATGGGGGGACCTCATTCCCAAATCAATATTTGACAATATAACTGAAAAGACATTAAAAATGATTGGATTAATGCTTCAAGACCAAAAAGGTCCTGTTTGGCTGCACATCACTGCTGGAGGAGGAATCCGATATAGCGAAGACCTCAGGCCCTACGGATCTGTCATAAAGAGTGTAAAGGAATTATATCAAGATAGGGCCCAATTGATTATTGATTATAAATTTACGTCAACACCGGATGAGATAATTTCTACCCTGGATGTAAAAAGAGACGGACCCCAAGATATTATTACTCCAAATTTGAAAGAGCTGATTCTCATTCTGGAAGCAACGGGTCTGGTAGGAAAAGGCGAATTGTTGAGTGATACAATAAGCGAAAAGAAAATCGAAGATTATGCGTTAAAGCTGATAGATAAATATAACCTGCTGGGTGTTCTTCTAACTAAAGACAAAGAAGGACTGATGTTGGTTTTAAGAGACAAGGTTATCAGCGAAAAAGGTATAAAAGTGCAAAAACTAAGTTCGCTTGGGGCCGGGGATGCATCTAAAGCAGGTTTTACCTACGCTCTTGCAAAAGGTAAATCCTGGGAAGAAGCGGTACATTTAGCAAACGTATTTGGCGCGGCAGCAGTTACACTAAAAGGAACACAAGTTGCTACGCCTGAAGCTGTTGAAACCGTTGTGGCTTTGGCTGAAAAACAAAGAGTTCAATTTGATATAGACCGCGAAACTTTGTTATATTGCCTTGATTTCGAGGGCGTAATGGCCGAACCTCATGGTGATGCATATCCCGAAATTGTTAACGAGGTAATTGTTCGGATAAAAGCAGGAAGGAGGATAGGCATAACGTCAGGGGTAAACGCCTATTCCTTGCATGAACATTTTGGCCGCTTCATTCCGTTGGAGATACGCAAAAGATATCATAAGAATATAATCTTTATGGGAGAATTCGGAACTCAAGTAGGTCGTTATAATCAAAAAGGCGAGTTTTATATAGACGAAAATAACAGCGTGCCGCTAGGCAAGACTGAAAAACAAAAGATAGAACACATAATCCGCCAGGTTCTTGAAAGAAAAGGGCTTTTGGATAGCGTGAAGGTGCAAACAATCGATTATACGGGAGCAGGAGCGGAAGAGTACCCAAAAGGGCCTCCCATAATAATAGAGCGAAAATACGGAACAATGGCGGTGGTCTTCTGGGATGAGAAAGTGAGGCCTTGTATTGATGAGATTGTAAAAGAGCTAAGGAAACGGCTTAACAAGACGAATTTAAAGGTTACTCGCTCGACCTTAGCCATCGACATAATTCCTTGCGATAAGAAAGACGCATTATACAAATTGCGCGGCATTATTGGAAAAGAAACGGGTGAAGGTATCCCGCTGGAAAAAATATCTGTGGCCGGCGATAGCCCAAATGATTATCCGATGTTGAGCATAGAAGGGGTAAAGGCATGCTACTTAGGCAAAAAGTCTTTGGATGAATTACCGTCTGAAGTCGCAGAAAATGTCTACGTACCGGACATAAAAGGCCCGGATGGTATGCTTGATATTTTTAGAACCGGTTCTATAAAAGATACCGAAACGACTAAAATCGTTAAACGTCCGGGAAGTAATGCCCTTGCAAATGTCACCCAAAGAGGAGAACCAAGAAAGTTCTATGGCATTGGAAGAAATCAATTTGTGCCTTCCGATACAGAACTCTGCCGTCAAGTAAGAGAAATTCAGCAAAGACTCCGGGAACGGCTGCCGGGTCTTTTTATCATGGTGGACAATCCTCATATAAGCTTGGCCACCTTAGTCTCGAGAAATAAAAGAGCTCTTTCAGAAAGCGTGCTAGTCCATATGAGAAGGTCTGCATGTCCGGGAATACCAGATGGCTTAACTGCAAAACCGACAGAATTGCTAATTGACAAAAATGTAGCTATGATAGAAATGGAAGTAGACGATAACGAAAAGTTAAAGAAGTGGAGAAAGCAGGCAGGAGACATAAGAGCAAAGCGCTCTTACCATGTTACAATCGCATGGCCAAAGAGGAAATTAACCGACGAGGAAGCGCGAGTCGTTAATGAGATATTTTCAGAGTATAAAATAGAAGAATTAGGAAAGCTATCTATTGACAATCCTGAGCTTACTTATTATAAAGATCTTACATTAAATAATATGGAATTTTTAACACCGATAAAACCCGATGACATTTCAATTACAGATGAACAGAATTTTTTAAATGCTTTATCTAACCAGGAAAATCTTGGGAACTATCCGGTTGACATGACTATAGATCTATCACTGATTCCGGAAGAAGATCTGGAAGCTAATATGGAAACATGGGCATATAGAATAGCGCTGCATAATAGCTATGGCCTAGATGTACACTATATCTTTAAATCCGAAGATGAAAAATATCGAGAAAGAGCGGAAAAAACGTTACTGATTAAAATAAACGAAATATCAGCATTAAAAAAGGTAGATAACGATAAAATAAAAGCACGAATAACAAATATCCCGCGGTCTAATGCGCTCAAGGTTCATATTATGAAACTGGAAGATTTAAAGAAAATACATATGATTCCGGCAGATGTGCTGCCGGTTGCAATGTCGGAAGGAGATGCGTTAGAAGGTACGCCATTGAGAGATTTTGGGGCAGCCAGCGTTATAGGCCTTGCTCAGGCGGCCTGCAAGAAAGCACAAATATATGATTCTGAGCATCCGGATAAAGAATCTATATTGCCAGAAGTAATACGAAATGTACTCCCAAGAATACAAAAAATATACGAGAAATTATTGCCAGACGAAATAATCACAGAAGAGACCATTGCCAACATGATTCATGAAAATCCCATAGTGAGAAAAAATCTTGCTATAGCACTTGCTTTGCCACCAATAGTTAGACTGGCCATCAATGAGTTGCAGGAATACCATCAAAGAATCCAATCCTTACTTAAAGCTGCCTAATAACCCACCTCCGCAGTGTCTTGTCCTAGACAGACCAAGAGGCATCTGACTCATAACACGCCCTAGTATAATCTCGTAACTTGTTGAAAATAAACGTAATACGTTAATTTACAAAAGGTTACGAGATTTTTTGTTAATATGGACTTTGACGTATTATAGACATTGCGTCAATTTACAAAGATGAAATAGTATGTTATAATGTTCACTACTTAAGGTAACCAGGAGGCGGTGTTGGGGTAGACAGGACACCATCCTGTGCGAAGCGACAACGTCTAGGGACGTGGGGCTCGCCGGAGTGAAAAATAGGATTTTTTTAAAATCGGAGGGAAAAATGTTGCGTAAAATAGCATTGTCAGTTGTTCTTTTTATGATGACTATGTCGGCCGCAAGCGGACAAGAAGTGAATCTTCGTATAACCGCGCCACTCGATAAATCACAGGTTCCTGAGAGACCATTCATAGAAGGAACGGTTACCGATCCGAATGCAAAGGTATGGGTGATTGTGCATCCGATGGAGGTATCGGACTACTGGGTTCAGCCGGCTATAAACGTAAAGGAAGACGGAACGTGGAAGGTAATGATATACATAGGAAGGCCGGGCACTATCGATATCGATAAGCAGTTCGAAATAATGGCCGTTGCCAACCCCGAAGTCAGATTGAGTGAAGGCAACGTACTGGGCGCTTGGCCGGAGGCTCAATGGAAGTCGCAGCTTATCGAGGTAACCAGAAGATAATATCGATGATATTTTTAACAGTAATACAGGGAATCAGCGTAATAGCCTTGACTCTCGTAGGGATTCTACCTGTTACGTATGACTATAAAACGAAGAAAGTAACCCTGATCGGTTGGATTGTATTAGTATGCGCATCGGTCATTTTCATATCTACGACCGCGATACAAGAAAATAGTAACAAAAAAAATGAAGAGATCCTCCGTCAACAGACGAGGACAATAGAGGAAATAAGAGAAAGGCTTTTCAATACACTCGCCCCGCGGGTCATGGAAGCCCCTAAAGAAGTCTACCCAGCTCCTACGCCAGAGCCCACCGGACAGATGAAGATTACATTGCCACAGGATGGCTCAGAGGTGCCTGCGCGGACCTATATTGAAGGAATTGTTTCCGGCTCACAAGCGGAAAAGGTATGGGTAGTTGTGCACCCAATGGAAGTGTCTGCCTACTGGGTCCAGCCGGCTATTACTGTAAAAAAAGACGGAACCTGGAAGGTTTTGGTTTACCTGGGAAGAGCAGGCACTATTGATGTGGGAAAGCAATTCGAGATCATGGCCGTCGGTAACCCTGAAAAAGGGTTACGCGAAGGAGATGTTTTGGACCAATGGCCAAAAGCCCCCTTAAGATCGCAGGCGGTTGTTTTGACGAGGAAATAATGGGGAAATTGGGGTCAGGTCTTGACATTTGATAAAAGGCGTAAAATGTCAAAACTCAAGATCTGACCCCAACTTCATTTATATAAGAGGTTCAAGTGCAGAAGAGGACGACCACGAAAAATAGAGCAGAATTAATCCATAACTTCATGTAAGTAAAGAAGATGGACAGAACCGTCCCTATTTTCTTGCAACATAGGTTTTAGGACAGAAATGGCAGGTTCGCCTTATGCAAGAATGGGAGTAGGGCTTGATGTTGCGATACAGAAGCTAACCCAGCTTCATAATAATACTGATTATGACCCGGAAGATTATATTGATGATATAAGTGTTATGGTTGAAATGTTATTAGCATTGGAAGCTTTATATCAACACATTATAGGGGACGATAATCCTTAAGGCGTTAAATAAGTTATGTAAATAAAACCCTGAGAGAACAGATAGATTTCTTGTGATGCATCACATACGACCCACTGGTTAATCTCTCAGGGCTTCCAGTGGGTTTCGTATTTAAAGGAGCTGGTAGACTTGAAGATATTAAATTTAGAAAAGGATGTTAATAGGCCAAGAATATTATTGATAGATTTTGATAAATCCGATGCACAGACTCTACGTGATGCGGGATATAAGGTTTATTCCGGAACGACTGGCCTAAATGATGGAGTGCTAAATATTCCTGTAGAACATCACAGAGTAGATATTGTTATATATTGTTGCTCATATCCACCGCTAACGCGGTCGAATGTCAAAGACGATAAAGTGTGGTCATTTGGCCATAATTATTATAGTGAAGTATCGGTTAATACGCCTTCGGTCGCAGATAGTTCAAAGTGTGATTTGAAGGACCTATTGGCATTAAGGGATGAGGTTGTGGGAAAAGGTGGACTTGCGTTAGTATTTATTGGCAATAGGCGAATACAAGAAGATAGTATTTTGTTTAAACGATTATTAGCCGCCTCAAATGATGCGCCACTTTGCCTTAAAGATGGCGGGGAAGATGGGGAATACGAATTGAAGTTTTATAATGCTTTACCAGTGAAAAGTATGGGGGATTATTTTGAAAGTATTTTA
>MHFD01000046.1:5262-5451 GCA_001804045.1 Omnitrophica bacterium RBG_13_46_9 | reverse complement strand
GGTCATTTAATTAATTCCATAACGGGTATTTATAAATATTATTTTCATGAAGATGTTATATTTAATAAAGCCTTTTATGCTTCGGATGAAAATGGGTATATTTATACTTCTTTTATACGCTTTAATAAGGGCAGTGTTGCTTTCTTGCCAGATTACGGCTCGGCGAATATCGGAATAGTAAAAGAGGTC
>MHFD01000046.1:2716-5022 GCA_001804045.1 Omnitrophica bacterium RBG_13_46_9 | reverse complement strand
TATCCTTCGTTATAGCAAACTGACAAAGGAGCCTGCTAAACCCGGAATTTTAATTTTAAACTATCAACGTGATAAGGCTCCGAGTGCTAGAGACTCATTTTATACTAATGAAGCCGTTTTGCAGGAAGCCAAGAACAATGAAATAGGACTCTTAGATACGAGGGAGCTTTTTGATATATGCAAGATGATATATGGACACAACGATGAATCGACATTGAAGAAAAAAGCGCGAGAGCTCATAATGTCTACTTACGGAGTTATACAAGCTAAGGATTTAAAATGAACCCTTTTTCATGCGATAATTGTAAAGCTAGTAAAAGGCGAAAATAATAAGGAAATTGGGGTCAGGTCTTGACATTTGATAAAAGGCGTAAAATGTCAAAACTCGAGATCTGACCCCAACTTCACAAAGTTCAAATCCAGGGACAGATTGAATTCGGATTTTCAAACGGTACAAAGGTAACTGGTTGAGTTCGGATTCCTAAACGGTACAAGGGTACTCTCATATGGCAAATCAGAGCTATAGCTATATATGGGATAAATGGCTTAATGCCTATGAGAGTGGAAATTTTTCTGAATTAGACAAGGAAAGCGTTGAAACCTTATTAGAAGCAAGAGGTTTCTTGCGAAGAAATTCAGTCCATTCTAATGAATGGAGAGAATTCAATAAATACATTGACGAAAGAAAAACTGACCAAAAAATGAAACAGATAGAAAAGAAACAAACAGAGAAAGAAAATAAGGCCTGGATAAAATGGGTTATAGGCATTGTGGCAATTCCATTAGTAGCGCTCCTTGTCAATTCAGCTTATATGGAGTTGAGCAATCGGCCATATATAAGTATTATTTATGGCGGACTTAAAACAATAGGGCATCACAAAGAAGCCAATGACGATGGGACTCTGTATGATGATACGTCTCGTAAAGATATCGAAGTATATGCCGTGATAAAAAATACTGGAAATTCTCCAGCCAATAATGTTCATATTGTACGGTATCTTTCATATGAAGGATTAGAGGAGCCAAGCCCAATAGGGAATTGGGAACGATCTATTATGATTCCAACCAATATACCAGTGATTGATAGACAACCATTTATGATATTAAACGAACGCTTGAATAATTTTGTATTAGATACAAAAATTTCATACTATAGAGCAAAATTTTTAGGGTTATGTTACCTTGGTAGGTCACATATACATTACTGTAAAGTAAGATGGAACGGTATGGATTTTGTTGTAGAAGAGTCAGAAGATTTACGATAGAGGGGACACATTAAATGGGTGTCTATAAACGAGAAAATACTTGGTATGTACCCTTGCACCGCTTGCAATTGTAAATACCAACGTGCCCCGTATTTAAATTCAAAACCGTACCGGGGGACACCTTCAAGTTCAAATTCAGGGACAGGTTGAGTTCGGATTTTCAAACGGTACAATTAGGGAAATCGGGGTCAGGTCTTGACATTTGATAAAAGGCGTAAAATGTCAAAACTCAAGATCTGACCCCAACTTCAGTTACAGTTATGTAAGCATATCAGCATTTTTCAAGCTATAATAGATGACAGAGACTATAAAATTAATATTGTAAAAGTAGAGTAAGAAATAATTGAAATTAAATAGAATGAAAAAACAAAAAATACCTTTTAAACAAGAGAACGGATAAAACAATGCTATGGATTAATGAATATTTTCAATCTCAAAGAGATAGAATAAACAGCGTGATAGCACATATGCCTCAGGAACATATATTAAATAAACAACCCGAGGATTTGGTTGATGAACTCATTGAGGAAAGTAGTTTGCCACTTATTGAGCTAATAGCAGAACCAACCCATGATTATTCTACACTAAGACGAGGTTATAGCGATTATGGTCATACAATTGCAAACGAAGATGTTTACCTTGACGTTGATTGGCAAGTAACGCATCATCCAAAATTAAAAACAACACTTTCCTTAATTCCAAGCCCCCACGATACAACGTTGCCAAACATTAACTATGAGGATGGGTATATTAAATTTAGGATTAGAATAGGAAATGCGTCACAGCTTGATCAACCATATATACAAACAAATGCTCATAACGCATTACTAAAAGCAATAGAAGGCTTTAGGAAAGAATTTAATGCGCGAAATGAACTAATAGAAAGAGGTATTGCTAATCTTCGTGAGTTGGCCACAAATATTATAAAAAAACGTTTAGAAGAAATAAGTAAAAAAGAAATAGCGCTAAAACAATTAAGCGAGAAAATACAGATACCATTAAGGAAAAAA
The DNA here is from genome assembly GCA_001804045.1 of Omnitrophica bacterium RBG_13_46_9. GTDB lineage: Bacteria > Omnitrophota > Gorgyraeia > JABMRN01 > RBG-13-46-9 > RBG-13-46-9. The sequence continues at coordinate 2,747 of MHFD01000046.1, read as the reverse complement.
ACTGAAGAAATTAAAGTTATGCCAATTAAAC
>MHFD01000046.1:0-2710 GCA_001804045.1 Omnitrophica bacterium RBG_13_46_9 | reverse complement strand
AAGAAATCGCAAATACATCCTCAATAAAAAAGCCTCTACCTTCTGGAAAGCCTAAAGAATATATATTAAGTAGAGAAAATTTTTTGACTTTTATTGATTATATCGACCGATATATGAAAAGTTGCGAAAGAACCCCTATCCCATTTGCAAAATTAAAGGAAGAAGAAATAAGAGATTTAGTCTTACCATATTTGAATCAAGTATTCGAGAAAGGTGCAACAGGAGAAACTTTTTCTAAATTTGGTAAAAGTGATATATATTTAATGGTTGATAGAGGTTGTGTTTTAATATGTGAATGTAAGTGGTGGAGAGGGCCAAAAAGTCTCAATGAGGCAATTGATCAAGTATTAGATCGTGTTACATGGAGAGAAAATTATGGCGTAGTGATTATATTTGTCCGAATCGATATGACAGAAGTCTTAAACAAAGCCAAAGAAGTCATAGAAAAGCATATATCTAATCAAACGAATAAAGTTACCGAATTAGCAAAAGGCCATCTTCATTCGAACAATATATGTAAAGAAGATAAGGATAAAACAATCGAAATACATTACCTTTTTTATAATTTTGCTTCTAAATAATTATTGGGAAATTGGGGTCAGGTCTTGACATTTGATAAAAGGCGTAAAATGTCAAAACTCAAGATCTGACCCCAACTTCACATATTAAAGGAGGCTTTATGAGGAAGCTATTAGCAATATTTCTTTTACCAATTTTTATCTTGCAAGGTTGTGCTTCTTATCATGCAAGCAGACTTCCATCTTCGGAAGTTACTTCATATGCAGACTATCAAGACCAAGACGGCCTAAAAGTTGCTGTTAAGTTTTTTGACGCAAGAGAATCAAAGAAAGTTTTTGGGGTGGGTAAGGTTTACTCTAAATTTCAGCCAGTTTATATCGCAATAGATAATAGAACGAGTAATCCTTATGAGTTTAAGAAAAGTATGCTGAATAAGCAGTCAGCTCAATCAGACGAAGTAGCAAAAGAATGTGGCTTTAGCACAGTTGGTAGGGCCACTACTTATGGAATAGCAGGGTTATTCCTATGGCCTCTCCTTATTCCTGCTGTTGTTGATGGTGTAGGGTCTGCACAGGCTAATGAGAAAATGGAAGCCGATTATATGTATAAAGAAATAAAGGATGATAGAATACAGCCTAATGGTATGCTTAATGGCGTGGTATTTTTAGATAAAATGAAGGATGGCGAGGAATTGGCTGTTAGATTGCAGAATGTTGACAATAATCAGATAAAATTATTTAGCTTCAAAAAGTAACTAATAAGGAGAAACTGTTAAAAGGAAATTGGGGTCAGGTCTTGACATTTGATAAAAGGCGTAAAATGTCAAAACTCAAGATCTGACCCCAATTTCATTTTGACCCCAATTTCATTTATATAAGAGGTTCAAGTGCAGAAGAGGACGACCACGAAAAATAGAGCAGAATTAATCCATAACTTCATGTAAGTAAAGAAGATGGACAGAACCGTCCCTATTTTCTTTCAAACAAAAAGAAATTTGTAGGAATTTGAATATTTACGGCTATTTTAGAAAACCCAGAAATAAAAAAGAAGCTATATTGTTTATGAGAGATTTAAATGGATTTATATTAGAGATGAAAGATTCAGATAAAAGATTCGAGAAAGTAAAATATATGGAAAAAGAAAAAGTGTTTTCATGCACTTTTAAGAATGGTCGAACATATTTCCTAAATAGAAACGACATAATAAAAAATCAAAAAAGTAAAGTAGCAGACGTTTCTATATCTGAAAATGCCTATCATTTTTCTATTGTTTTATCAAATGGTAAAAAATATGAAATTCCATGGGATTTTGTATTATCATTGTGTGAAAAAAAATATGAATTTTACAAAGATAATAAAAAAGATGGGATTTCTGGTGAAGAAATTGGTAACAGAATAAAAAAAATAAGAAAAACCAAGAAAATTACTCAATCAGAATTGGCTAAAAATACGGGTATTTTAAGGGCAAATATTTCGCGATTAGAAAAAGGGAAACACTCTCCAAATTTGGAGACATTGGAAAAGATAGCCGACGCTCTTGGAATACCTGTTTCCAATCTTGTAGCAAAATAAATATGGAGGTATACTATGGTATTAAGTAAACATGACAAAATTTCTCATTTGCTTGCAAAGAAATTCAAAACCGAATACAACGAAGGAAAAGGACCGGATATAAAGGCAAGAAAAACGGGGACGGTTCTTTCTAACCTATCATAAGCACATAAGTTGTGTATTTATTCCTGCCTATTTTAATATCTAAGGGACGGTTCTGACGGTGAACCTACACCTGTCCCAGAGCCAAACCCACACCTGTCCCTTACCCAAAGTTTCTTAAGGTTTCCTAAGGTTGCTTAATGTTTCTTAAGGTTGCTCCCGTTTTATGTTGCACAGGTTTCTTATATAACGAAATTCGACAGCGTAATTCAATTCGGTTCAATGAATTTCGAATCAATGTATTTCCACCGTATTTCAACTGTATTTCAATCGTATTTCTATTGTATATCGAATCGTCCATCGTCCTTTCGTCCATCGTCCTTCGTAACTAGCAAATAGTTAGTTTTATGTTGCATAGGTTGCAAAAGTTTCATAGGTTGCAGATGTTGCTTTCTTCGAATTTATGCAACCTCTGTAACCTTTGCAACCTCTAACTGTCCCCCGAAATAATCCCCTATAACCTACCACCTATTACCTAT
>MHFD01000045.1:39130-39391 GCA_001804045.1 Omnitrophica bacterium RBG_13_46_9 | reverse complement strand
GTCAAACTGCAAGCCTAACCATAGAGACGATTCCCTACCTCAGCTTCACGCCGAACCCCATCGGAAAGGGGCAATCTTTGCTGGTTAACATCTGGATACAACCTCCGATAAACGTTAACCGGAAGTTCTCCGACACCTTCGAAGTCATAATCACCCAGCCTGACGGAAGCACAGAAACCATTGGTCCAATGGGGTCATACGCTGGTGACGCGACAGCCTGGTTCGAGTACGTTCCTGACCAAGTTGGGGAATGGACGCTGC
>MHFD01000045.1:38694-38900 GCA_001804045.1 Omnitrophica bacterium RBG_13_46_9 | reverse complement strand
TGACAAAACCGTATATTTTATAGGAATGCCTTAGATGCAATGCGGTCTGGCACATCTTGCTATAGAGTTTGGCGTTATATCCGCATACAACGATACCCTGAAGATCCTGCTCTGATTTGTCTAAATGTATGACAATACTTCGTATAGGCCCTACCCCAAATCCCCCTCCTAAAATAAAAACAGTCCTTTTGCGGGGATCCAGGCTC
>MHFD01000045.1:32274-38672 GCA_001804045.1 Omnitrophica bacterium RBG_13_46_9 | reverse complement strand
GATCATGTTTTCTTGAAAATAGTCTTGAGCAAGGTATGCCCAAAACCTTTATCCGGTCTTCCGGTATCTCCCTTTTCATTAAATCTGCCTTGGTATACTCTGATCCGACAACGTAAAGATCTGTGTTTTTTGCAAACCAGAATATATGTGATTTATAGTCGGTTATAACAGTTATAAGGCGTGACTTGAGGGCGCCTGTGGCTTTTAAATTGCCTACGACTTCCGTTGAAAAAAAATGTGTCGAAATCACCGTATCCGGGCTGGCGTCCAAGAGGAATTTTACGAGTCCGGCCGAATTTATGTGGTTTACGAGACGTCTTATGGGTTTTATTGCGGCATAAACCAACGGGTTATCCAGAAGATAGTAGAAAAAACCCCATACAGTCGGCAGATGTTTAACTATTGATATGTACATAGAGCTGTAGGAAAACCTGAAAAACTTATTCGTATAATCTAACGCGTCGGCTATAAATACATCGTCCTGGCTTTTTTCGGCAAACGCCTCTTTTATAGCCAGCGCGGCCTTCTTATGGCCGATTCCGGCTGTGGCGTAAAGTATGACTATCTTGCTCATATATTATTCAAAAAAGACTTTATTCTTCTTTACCCAATCTAAGACCATACCCAATCCGTCATCCAGGCCGACTGTTGGCGACCACCCTAAAGCATTCTTCGCCTTCGATATATCAGATATATATACTTTCTGATCCGAAGGCCGCCATTTATCGAAGCAGATCTTCGTCTCAAGGCCCGTCCTGGCCTCTATCATCTCTATAGATTCCAACAGCGATACCGTGTGGTCAGGTCCGCCTCCGATATTGAAGACCGAGTTTTTTAGATCCGCTTTTATGAACATATCGAAGGCCCTGATCAGATCCCCTACGTAAAGAACGTCCCTCACCTGTTTTCCGTCTCCGTAAATAGTGACGGGCCTTTGCATGACATTAGCGATGATGAAGTGATTAAGCCATCCCTGGTCCGCGAAGCCAAACTGGCGGGTCCCGTAAGTACAGCTCATCCTGAATACGCCTGTCTTGATGCCGTAGATATGACCGTATTCCTGCGTATAGATATCTCCGACGTATTTACTTACGCCGTAGGGGGTGTGTGGCGCCGAATCTATCTTAACATTCTCGTCAATGGCGCCTGTGTCCCTGAAGCTGTATCTTTTGTCTTTTTCGACCAGAGGCAGATCGCTGACATGTTCTCCGTACACTTTGTTAGTCGAGCAATATATAAAAGTGGCGTGTTTGCATATCCGCCTCATATGCTCAAGGACATTAAAAGTCCCGAAGGCATTTATCAAATAATCATCTGCGGGATTTGCGATAGAAAATCCCACGCTCGGCTGGCTTGCCGTGTGTATGATGACGTCCAGATCCCCGCTGACTGCTTCATCGAGGTCCAGATTATTCCTGATATCGCCTGATATTCTTTTGATATTCTTAAATCTTGACAGATAATCCCAATTATGCTCCACGCTCCTTTTGTCATATCCGAACAGCCTCGACCGCATCAGGCTATCAAATACGGTGACTTCATCTCCTCTCAAAGCGTAAAATTCAGCGGCGTGGCTCCCTACCATTCCGGCTCCGCCGGTAATTAATATCTTCACACTACGTTCTCCCTATTATGAAACAAAGCTACCAGGTCGCAATGTCACACGTCACACGTACGGGAATCCGAATCGGATGACTTTATGACCGGTGTCCTTATGTCCTTCGGGTAGGCTCCACTCCGCTTCGCGCTGACGTGGCGACCTATACAATCTGTCCATGCCAATCTGTGTGTACAAAAGTATAACACAAATTTCTAAATAATGCCTTTATTTCAAAACTATTTCCTGAGAGAAGTAAGTAACGTCTTACAGACCTCCCCGACCATGCCGAAAGAATATACGATATTCGGGGTTATGTCACACTCTACCCAGCATCCTTTGCAATTTTTTATCTCGGAACGCATCTTGTGCGCGGCCTCAGAGCCCCACAAACTGCTAAATGTCTGATTCTTAAGGTTTCCTATCGGTTTCGGCTTCAAAGTACAAGGCATAACTACGCCGTCCGGCAAGAGCCTTAAGTAAAAAAACATGGCCAGGCACGCCGGATTCGGAAACGCGCGTCCTTTAATGACTCTGTTTTTACTGCCCGTCAAAATATACTTTTCTAAAACCCTCCATAGATTCCCTGGATGAAGAAAAGCCTTTTTCTGCCTATCCTGTTTTCTATAGTATTCTTCTATCCGGCTGTATAACTCTTTGGCCTTTTCCGTGTCGGGATTCGATGAAAGCGTAAGTTTACGGCTTAAGCTCTCTCCTTCCAATATGTCGCTTTCGTGGACATCGTGCGCGATATAGACTTTATGGTCACATCCTAACCCCCGGCATAAATCCGAAATCCCCTCTAAATAGCCAAGCGTATCGGGTGTCACTGTCTGGTTTACGCCAAACGTAAAATCATATTTGCCGGTAAGCCCTTTGAGCCCCTTTAAGGTCTGTATAATTTTATCATATAGGCCTGGGAGTTTTCTTATATTATCGTGAGCCCCGCCTATGGCGTCTAAAGATACCTGTATTACCAGATTTGGGGCCTTGCGGCCGAGGCGTTCCACAAATTCCAGTATCCTCTGACTGTAAAAACCGTTGGTGGTGATATAATAAATTTTTGTTCTGGTATTTTTGATTATCTCCTCGACTATATCCGCGAAATCCTCTTTTAAAAACGGCTCCCCGCCCGTGAACCTTATTAAATCAAGTCTTCCCAGAAGCGGATCGAGAAATATCCTGGATATGTCTCCGGCGTCCAACTCCCTGTCTTTATCTTTCAGGCTACTATCTACATCTTTGATTCCGCATATCTGGCATGAGGCGTTGCACCTCCACGTCACGGTGTATGCGATAACCCTCGGCCGGGGCGCGATATTCATTCCACGCAAGAATCCAGCCCCAATCAGATTTCCGAATATATCCAGACAATCCAAAGGATTTAACATTTCCATTTTAAAAATACCCCAGCCTGACCTTTACCATATCTATCACCACGCCGATAAAACTTTTTGGTAGTAGCGAGGTGGAGCGTCCGTGCATACGCTCCCTCGTCTGGATGGGTATCTCTTTTATTTTGTAATTTTTTTTATGGATCCTCAATACGGCCTCTACGGGCAAAAATATGCTGGTGGATACAAATTTAATGTCACTAAATGCCCTTCTCTTCACAAGCCGAAAAGCAGAGCTCAGATCCTTATACGGCTGGCCGAACATAATATTGAGCACCCTGTTAAACACCCAGGAGATGAACCGCCTTACGATGCTATTCCCGTTTCTGGTCCTATAAGTGATTACGGCGTCGTAATCCTTCATATAGCCTATCATTTCCCTGAAATATCCCACGTCATACTGATTGTCTCCATCGGTAAAAAGGATAAACTCAAACCTGTTTGCGTTTATCAGCCCTGTTTTCAGAGCCTGGGCATAGCCGAGATTTCGCGGGTGATGGATGACTTTCATCTTCTCGTGGATCGAGGCCAATCCATCCAGCACCTCGCCCGTATTGTCAGGGCTTCCGTCGTTTACTACGATTATTTCGTAATCTTCACACAGTTCGGTAAACACCCTGACGGCCTTGTTTACGACATGGGATATGTTCCCGCCGTCGTAATAGGCGGGACAGAAAAAAGAGATGCCTTTTATTTTTTCCACGAAAATCACCTCGATGTTGCATAGGTTACAAATGTTTCAGAGGTTGCAGATGTTGCCTTCTTTACGTTTACGCAACTTCTGCAACCTTTAGCAACCCCTGCAACCTATGCAACCTCTAATAGCCTCTCGATATCTTACGAAAAACTCCTCTATGTCTCTCCAATAACAAATTCCACTGCTTCGGCCAAATCCTTAAATATAAAATCCGGCTTAAACTTCCAGCTATCAACCTCTTCCAGGTCAGTCTTCCCGCTCAACACCAAGATTGCCTTAAGGCCCATGCTCCTCGCGGCTTCAATATCCATCTTACCGTCTCCGATCATAAATTTTCCCGAAGCCCGAACCCCTAAATCCTTCTCTGCCTGTTTAAAAAGGCCTATCTTGGGTTTCCTGCAGCCGCAATTATCGCTCCGTTGATGGGTACAATAATATACTTTTTTTATTTTTGCGCCGTTTTTTTTGATCTTCTCGATCATCTTTTTGTTTATCTCCCCAAGCATCTTCTTGGTATAATACCTTTTGCTCACTCCGGCTTGGTTCGATATTACAACTATCTCAAAACCGGATTCATTCAGTCTTTTAAGCGCGCTTATGGCATTCGGCATAAAAATAAAATCTTCCCACCTTGTAACGTAGCTGTGCTCCGTCCAGCCGCCGGGATCCCTGTTTATCACACCGTCTCTGTCTATGAATATGACTTTGGACATATATATCAGCTATTGGCTATCAGCTTTCAGCCATCAGTCGTCAGCTTTCGGTCGTCAGCTTTCGGTCGTCAGCTTTCAACAGCTGATAGCTGATAGCCGAGAGCTGAAAGCTGTGCTATTTCTTCGTATATATGTTATATTTCCCGAACTTCTTCACGCGCTCAAAGTTTTCTTGTATGAAGTCATCCAATATCAGTTTATCTTCCGGTGCGTCCTCTCTCCTCAGGCCGCCTAAATCTATGTCCTGCAGCACTAGAAGGTTCACGCCCTTGTCTACAAGCGAATCTTTTATTTCCCGCTGCACATCCGGATTTGTCATGACGCCCGGCACAAACTCATAATACTTTGTCGAAGGGAGCCTATCTGCCAGAAAGTATAAAATAGTGCTGCCCCCGAAATCGTCCTTCCAATGAGCCACATTACCTATGTATATCCTCTCACCCGGATTAGTGTGCGTATTTATAAAGTCGAGCGTGCTCATCACATCCCCGATTTCCTCTTTAGGGACATAGATAGACCCTGCCCGAAAATCGGCCTTTACTATATCTTTCTTCCAGACCTTTCTAAAGTTATTCTTAAAATATTTGTCTATATTCTTTATCGAAAGAAGCGCAAAAAGCAGGAGCAAGACCGCGCTGAAAATGTATACAGATGCTGCCTCGGCTGGCCGTCTGGATTTGCCGCAAAGCGCTTTATGCATTATGAAGCCAAAAAGAATGACGGCCGGCTGCATAACGGTGAGTAAATGCGCGGGGTCTGTCCTGATTCTGGCCTGATTGAAACTGAGAACGCCGAATAAGAGTATCGGCAGGACCATCATATTTCCGCTATCGGACAATCTCCTCCTGACAAAGGCCTTAAGAAGATATGCAAAGATAAAAACATATACCAATATAGGGATATAGTACTGATTGATATTTATAAACTGCAGGCTTCCGTGAAATATCATATTTAAGTCCAGGCACGGTTTCGGAAAAGGTAGGCCGGCTGTCTTTAAGTGTATAAAAGGAAAATATATCAATGCGTCTATCATGTCGCCGGATGCGGATTTCATTACAAAATAGACGACACAAGGCAGTATGACAATCGACACGCCCGTTATGAAAAATACCATATCGCGGGCCGCTCTTTTATTATAAAAAAGACCCACAAAAATGGAGCTAAAAACGGAAAAGGCCGCAAAAATACCGATATCGTGCCTGAAAAGTATCGCCGTTCCGGATACAAATCCAACGACCGCTACATGCGAATAACTCAAACCCGCCAGGTATCTCATATAAACGTAGATAGCCAATAGACTCAATAAAACACCCGGCCATATGGGCGCGGGTATTGCCCCTAACCGGGGTACAAGAGAAACAAGCACCACCAGCCATGAGAAGACGGAGACGCCGAGCCTGCCCGTCAATAAAAGCGCCATATAAAAGGCTAGCATAGATATGCCGACGCTAACGAATACCGTATATACCCTGCCCGCTATCAGAGAAAAAGAGAAAATTTTAAAGAGAAGTGCCAAAACATATATCTGCCCCGGCGGATACATGAGGATGAAAAAATCCCTGTAGGGCAATTCTCCGGCCAAAAGCCTCTGGGCCGCCACGGCTATTATCCCCTCGTCGAGCGGGGCCCAATACTTATTGTAAGCCGGCAGGGTATATATGAGACTCGCCAGGCAAAGGATCAAAAACAGTTTTTTGCGCAAAAAAGTTTTCATGATTTCTGAGCCAGCCATGTCTCTTCTAATACGATCACCATCCAGAAAAACGCCACGGGGAAGACGTGCAACAGGAACCTGCTGGCTGTCACCCGCACAAAATATCCGATCTCTACCGAAGAAAACATGTACATGAGGGTATAGCTTGACGCGAATAGGAGTATAATAAAGGTGATATTCCTCACCTTTTTTGAAAACGCCGCCTTGAACCGCAAAGACAGGATGGCTATAAAAAGAACCCAAAATATATTCCATTTTTTCAAGCCGAATAACTCCTTCTGGT
>MHFD01000045.1:26699-32264 GCA_001804045.1 Omnitrophica bacterium RBG_13_46_9 | reverse complement strand
TACCGCCGGTATCTTGCTTAGACCGGGTATGATATTGCAGGGTTTTAGCATCGCCGGGTTAAAATTCTCGTTTACCAGTCCCAGGCGGCTCTTAAAGATATTCCAGCCGGCTGCAAAAACGAGGACCGATAAGACGTAACCAAATACAAGACCGGACCCGTCTTTTTTGATGTCCCTTGCGTTTATGGCTGTGTCCAGAATAAGCATGAATAGGATTATCGAGACAAGAAGCGTCCCTTCGTTCTTTGTCCAAAGACAGATAATCGATGCGATTAAAGAGATAACTAGAAAATTTGCCTCATCCCTTTTTCTCATCCACAGATATAGATAGAATACACCGACGGAAAAATAGACGCCTAACGCCAAGTCCGCGACACCGATAGTGGAATAATCCGAAAACTGTTTGACGGAAGCGAGAAAGAAGGTAAAGAGAAGAGCTATATCGCGCCTTTTTATTATTCTTTTTACCAGAGCATAAAATACAAGGAGAAAAGAAAGATAGAAGAGCGGGAAAATGGCCTTTACTATAAGATCATCGAATCTGCCCAGAAAAGTATATACCCATGTCTCGGCCAGGGGTATCAAGAGAGGGTAATCTGGGTGGGCTCCGTGGAAGTTAGAGGCTACGTTTCGGAAAAAATCAGCGCTTATCCCTCCTGATAGATATATTATTTTCGATTTAAGCCCGTATATTGCTACGGCATCATACGACTCGATGGGCCTGATAAGGGCCCTAAAAAAATTATAGAGGGCTTGCAGGGCGATGAGGCATATCAGGATTATCTCACGCGCATAAAGGCCCCTTGAAACAGGCTTATCTTTGCCTCTTTGTCCGATAATACGGCGCCCCTTCCCGCCCTTTAAAGCCGTGATGGCTATCGCCGGTACCGCAAACGCCCATGGGATCAGAACGCTGAATCGCGTATAGCCAAGCTTAAAAAGACTCATTATAAACATCTGCGTTGTTATAATACCAAAACCAAAAAGATAAGAGAGTCCTGCTTTTTCGATAACGGAAATATCGCCGGCCTCTTTACGGCCGGATAGAGCCTCAAGAACGCTCCATCCGATACCGGCGGTTACGACAATACACAGTATAAACAAAACAATATCTCGCATGGCATTAATATATGCAATCTTTCCAAAAGATATAATCTTTGTGGTCTCTGTATTTCTCCATACCTTATGTCCGAAATAGGCGTTATTCTCTTTTCAAGATAAACCGCGTATTATCGAGTCTTGCATAAACACTAAAACCGTCTTTTTCAAATCCCGGGATTCCGTAAGCAAGGACATAATCCGGGTTTTGCTTTTTCAGGCATGGATACAGGTAATATATCCCCCTCCTTGAAGCAAGAGAGAAGTCCTCCACGCCCGCAAATCCGTAAGAGGCGCTCCCGGGAACGTGAGTTTTGGCAAATCTAAGGAATTCATAGAAATGCTCCCCGTAAGTCCTGGCGCGCTTCTCCTCGGAGGTGCATTTGACAAGAATCCTATATTCATCCAGGTACTTTTTCCTATACAGGTCGCGGCCCATAAAATTGACCCACAGGATAATCCAGACTGTGATAATAACCTCTAGCGACCTTATTGTAATATTACCCATCTGTAAAATCTGCCGAATAAAAATCTAAAATGTCTGAAGGATTTGATCTGCATAATGTTCCTTAATAAAATTCTGGGCCTCAGGAAAAAAGCGAGGAACGCCTTTCTCTGCAGCCGTTTCAGGACGTTCACGTCTATCCCTTCGGGGGAATATGAGGCGTTCATGAAAGAGAATTTCTCGAATCTTATGTCGTCCAACTTGCCTGTCCGTTTTAACTCATTATAGCTTTCGGTGCCGGGGAAGGGCAGATATGTAAAGAAGTTCGCCCGTAATAGGTCTAGTTCAAGGGAAAAGCGAATGGTCTTTCTTATCTCCTCAATGGTCTCTCCGGGAAAACCGATTATAAAGAAACCGGCTATGTCTATTTTGTGTTTTCTTATCATCGCTACTGAGCGCCTTATCTTATCGACAGTCGTGCCTTTCTTCATAAGTCTCAATATCCTGTCGGAACCGGATTCTATGCCCATCGAGACAAGATAAAGCCCCGTCTCTTTCATGAGATCGAGCATCTCATCGTTCAGGGCATCTATCCTGACGCCGTTTGGCACCGCCCAGCTGATATCCAGGTTCATCTTCTTCAAATTAATCAAGAATTCGGTCGCAAAACCCCTGTCCATAGTAAAATTATCATCGACTATATGGATCTCTCTGATGCCGAATTTATCATAAAGCATTTTGATCTCGCTAAGTATACTGCGCACGCTTCTCTTTCTCAATCTTTTGCCTGAAATAAGGTTTCCGGCACAAAAGGTGCACGAATAAGGACATCCCCGTGTCGTGATGATAGGCGCTATCGGGAATTTTTTGAAAAATGCTCCGTGTTGAGATTCGGGGTATTCATGCGGCTTTATAAGGTCCCAGGCAGGCGTTCCAAGGCTATCGATATCTTCCACCAGACTTTTCTCGTTGACGATGACCTTTCCGCTTTTCCTCCATGCAAGACCGGGTATAGCCGCGTAGTCTTCGCCGGACCAACCGCCCAGCTTGTCCAAGAGTCTTTTGAATCCGACTTCGGCCTCACCGTGAAACAGATAATCAAGGCTCTCCCCGAAGAACTCCATGGTCTCCCGGGGGACAGCCGAAGGGTGCGGACCGCCTAAAACTGTTTTAACTGAATAGCTTTTCAGCGTCTGCAATATAAACTTAATCCTAAAGATATCGGTGCTGTAACACTGAATACCCACGACATCGGGCTTGGCTCTTTCCACGGCTTTGATGAGAGCGTGCGGCCCTATCTTATCTTTGATACAGTCCAAAATCTCTACATCGTGGTCAGGCCTTATCGCGGACGCAAGATAACCAAGGCCGAGAGGCGGTTGTATATGGTCGCTTACGCTATAGGGTTTTACTAATAGAACTTTCATTCTTATAGGACTTCCCTGTGATCAATATAAACCACAAATCATCAATCAAAAAATCTGTACCAGAGAAGCGCGGCTATGGCGGAAAACCCCTGTTTCCATGTTATCTTCTTGCCTTCCTCGTAGGTCCTGCCATAATAAGATATCGGCATCTCGTAGACACGCAGTCTCTTTTTCAGAAATTTAGCCGTAAGCTCGGGCTCTATGGAGAAACCGTTTGATTTTATATCAAGATTTTTTAATATATCCGCTCTGAACACTTTGTAACATGTCTCAATATCGGTCAGAGTCGTGTTATATAATATATCGGCCACCAATGTCAGGAATCTATTCCCTAGCCTATGCCAGAACATATAGGCGCGCTGCGGTTTTCCTCCACAAAGCCGAGAACCGTATACAACGTCCGCAACGCCGTTTCTTATAGGCTCCGCCAACGCCTTCAGCTCACCTGGGTCATACTCCAGATCCGCGTCCTGCGGAGCTATGATCTCTCCGGTCGCTTCCTTAAACCCCGTCCGCAACGCCCCTCCTTTGCCCATATTCTTATCATGGAACAGCTTTTTGACTTTCGGCCCGAAGTCCTCTCTTCTCAGAAAATCGCTTGTTCCGTCCGTAGAACAGTCATCGACAATAATAAGTTCTTTTAATATATCAAGCCTTAATACCTTGGCCACAATGGCCGAGATGGTATTCTTTTCGTTATAGACAGGCATAACAACCGATAAACATCCCTCTGTCATGACACGCCTCCTCGTTTCATCCTCACCAATCACGACCCTGTCGCGATTTTATCTCACAAAGCCTGACTACCTCATCATAGCTATCAGGCACATCGGCGCGGTGCACAAACTTAAACATATCAAAAAACTTTTTAGTGCTTTTCTCTTTGGTAACGATAATCTCTATGCGCTTCTTGCGCAACCTCTCCCATAATTTAAAAAGGACCTGATTCTCAAAAAGCAGGTTTCCGGCCCGGATAAACCTTATCTGTATGTGATCTTTGAGACCATCTAGATATTCGCGTTTGGTCGAAAAGATGTTCACGCAATGCCCCCTTCTAAGAAGTTCGTATATCAGCGACTGACCTCCCTTTAAATCGTCTTTTTTCTTAACCATAAACGCTATGTTTAAAGGCCTGCCCCATCGTTTGTTATAAATCGCTTCGTTTTTCGTAAAAATTTCGTCTCTTCCCTCTATCTTGCCAAAACTCAGCCTGTCCTTATGAAATACGAATGATGCCTTTGATCTTATACAAATATAACCGGCCTCTATAGCCCTTCTTGAGAAATCTTTTTCCTCAAAATAGCCCATTCCGTAGATCTCATCGAACAGGCCTATCCTATCGACTACCTCCCGTTTTATTAACATACAGAAACCCTTGCAGCAGTCCAGCTCCTGCCACTCGTATTTTTCGCCGTCGGCGGAATCCCTGCCAAATACATTACTGGTAGGGTTTGCCATACCGATATTCCCCGGACCGGAGAGAACGGCGTCCATCAAAAGGGTGAGCCAGTCCTGCGTCACGTAAGCGTCGTTATTCAAAATACAAATATGGGGGCTATCGGAGGAAACAATACCCTGGTTGACAGCCTTCACAAACCCCAGGTTGACGCTGTTTTTTATAAGCAGAAGTTCGGGAAAAACGGTTTTCAGGGACTCCAGGTAATCGCCTGTAGGTTTTAGACTGCCGTTGTCGATAACTATCAGCCTGTAAGGATAGCTAGTAGATTCTTTTAACCTATTGATGCACTCTTTTGTCGATTCGAGCTCATTCCAAACAGGTATAATAATATCGCATTTATTCACGATTCGTCCTTTTCCCGGTCCCCCGCGTAATGATCCCGGGTTTCTGGAAGGTTCACAAAGTAAGCTTTCTTCTCTCGAGCTCCAGATTCGCTTTGTCCGTTTTATCCACAGCTTTTTCGGTCTTCCCCCATTCGACCAGATTTTTTAAACCCTCTTTGAGCCCTATCCGAGGGGAGAAACCTATTTTTTTTATCTTTTCCGTATCGGCGTAGCAATGCCTTACATCGCCCGCGCGATAGAGATTGGCGATTTTCGGTTTTACCTTACTTCCATATAGACCGATAAGCGACTCCGCCACTTCTTTTATGGCCACGGGCCTGCCGGTACCGACATTGAAAAAACCATAATCGGCCCTGTCACTGCTCATGGCCAAAATAGAGGCCTCTACTATATCGCTTACGTCGATGAAGTCTCTTGTCTGCAGGCCATCCTCATATATAAGGGGGGCCTTATTATTCTTGATCCTCGAGGAGAAGATTGCGCACGCGCCCGTATAAGGATTTGAAAGCGCCTGCCGCGGTCCGTAGACGTTGAAAAAACGCAGCGCGACGGTAGGTATGCGATAACTCATACCTATGTTAAGTGAAAGCTCTTCCTGGTCTTTTTTTGTGATAGCGTAGACGGACGTCGCCAGGAGTCGCTTATCTTCGGTCGTCGGTAAGGACAAAACGGCGCTTCCGCAATGTGGGCACCTATGTTCCCATTCTTTTTTCTTAAGTTGTTCTTCGGTACGCAAAGAAGGAGAAACGGGTCCGCAGGTACCGCAGCGATAGGCGCCTTCTCCGTAAATAG
>MHFD01000045.1:26600-26664 GCA_001804045.1 Omnitrophica bacterium RBG_13_46_9 | reverse complement strand
GTTTAGATAGCCGGGTTTTTTGCCCTGATGCACTTGCGGATCGAAATTATCCAAAATTACAACA
>MHFD01000045.1:19086-26579 GCA_001804045.1 Omnitrophica bacterium RBG_13_46_9 | reverse complement strand
CTGTCAACAAGATGAGAACCTATAAACCCCGCGCCGCCTGTCACTAGTATACGTTCCATGTTACCCCCATTTTAACTAAATAGTATAAATTGGATCTTCAAGGTCACCACGTCACAAGGTCACAAGTGTCGCACGTCACACGCATATCGAAGGTTTCTTAAGGTTTCTTGATGTTGCTTAATGTTTCTTAAGGTTGCGTTTTCGTATTCACAACCTCCCGAAACTTCCCCTACAACCTACTACCTATTACCTACGACCTATAACCTAACGTGCTATATCGAATCGTCCTACGTCCTTCGCCGTTTAATCCCTGCTGACCAGCCTTATCCTTCTAATCGTCCCCCGTCCTACATCCCACGTCCTATAGAACGTGACAATAGTCTATGGCCTTACCTTTCGTTGTTGGTACCCTGCTGGCATAACTCCCAATACTTAGCCCATCGCAAAAAATAACTCCAGGAAAAGAGAATACAAAATACGAGGCCAATGATACCGTCTTTATAACCCTTCTTTTTGAAATAGGTTTTAAAAAATAATTTAAGCGGTTTAACGGTTAAGTTATATTTTACTTCTTTGAGCTTTCCGGCTTTAAAGTTTTCAAACATCTCACGCGCTTCATAATATGTATACCTATCATGCTTCTGGATAAATTCGGATATGGTATTGAAAGGGTAATGCTCTATGGGCTCCTCAAATTGACCGATACCGCCATCAACCAACACGAGATGGTGGACCTTGCCGTCAAACCTTGCCTTTCCTTTCTTAAAAAAATTAACTATGCTATGGTAACGCCCGCCGTGCCTGAGCGGCTTCCCGAGAAAATATTGCAGACGCGGTACGTTGTACGCGTTATACGCCGAGCCGTTCTCTAAAATTTCTTCTATCTTATGACAGGCTTTTTGCGTAATCACCTCGTCTGCATCCAGCGCCAGTATCCATTCCCCTGTAGTATTTTCGTTTCCGATATTCCGCTCCATCCCAAAGTCTCCCTCGAACTTATGCGATATCACCTTCGCCCCGAATGATCGCGCTATATCTACCGTCCTATCCGTGCTGTAACCATCAACGATAACTATCTCATCGACCCAACTAAGGCTGCGCAGGCACCGTTCGATATTCCTTTCCTCGTTTTTTGTAATTATAACCGCGGATATTTTAGCCCTGGGCATTTTTCTTTTCCTCCGTGCAATTAACTATCAGTCCCGAGCTCTCAGTCGTCAGTCACCAGCACTCAAGGTCACCATGTTACGTGGGACGTAGGACGTCCGGTCTCGCCGCCCTTCGACAAGCTTAAGGGCAAGCTCGCTGGGACGTGGGACGATTCGATGTCTCTCTATTTGTCCTACACCACGTTTACTTACAGAATCAAAAGCAAGGTTATATACGTCAAGGTTTCTTACGCTCTTGGCTGTTCTTATTGTATCTGTCTTCATAATTACTTTGTCCCTCTAAACGTCCTACGTCCAACGTCCCACGTCCTACGTAAAGTGTAACCCTACTACCTACAACCTAATACCTATTGCCTACGACCTAATAGCTATAAGCAAAGAGCTTCCGCCTTTTCCCCCTTACTCGCTCTGTATATTAAGTACCTGAGTCAAATAAAACCTTACTTTGGGCGGTTGATTAGCCACTGTCTCGCTGCAAATCTCCCTTACTTTTTCATGCTGTCTGGCGTTACTGTAGAGGGACCAGGCCGCTGTCGATTTCATAACCAGCACAAATATATCCTCATCGGACAGCCCGATGACCTTCCTCAGCTCAGCAAAATCTTTCGTAAGATCCTTTTTATTCACCGTAGAGTTTCGAAGAATTAGCCCGCAATGAATATCGAGATCAATGGCAGCATCTGCCGGCGCAACTATCCTCTTATCGGCGAGATCGACTTTAATATTCCAATACTTTTCCAGAATATCCTTAATTTTACCATTCTCTTCGGAAGGAGAAGAACCACTTAGCCATGTCGTTAGTCTTGTTCGAAATATATCCGGCCGGGCCAATACACCGATAACCTTCTCAACAGGCTCTTTCTCACCCGTGAGTAAAAATTCAGCCCAGAGACAATCAAGCTCCAAGGCGCTTTTTACCTCTTTTATAATAGCGGCGGTAGTAAGAGGAGGTTTATTTAAAATTATATCAACAGTTTTTTTCTCTTCCGCGCTTCGCAGATTTGCGGTCCTCTCTTTTAAAAAAGCCCTATTAGATTGGTCGGAGCATGTTATGAAAACTGTTAAAAGAAATGTCCTTCCTCTTAAATCGGCGCTATTAAAGAGTCTCTCGTAGTCGCGCAGAAGCTGCGGATACAGCTCTGCCAAACGCGCAAACACATATACCAATAACACGGCTTTTTGGGTCAATACAAACTCGCCGTCTTTCTCCACTACCGCATCTTTAAAAGTGTCGGAGGTCATAAGATGTTGCAATACCTCCGGAACCTTATCAGGCCTTGGCGAAATATAAAAGACAGTTATGAAGCTGCTGAACTCCTTGCCGGCCGAAAAGGCGCTGTAGCCTCCTGAATCCGTGCCAGACGGTATTTCCGCCCCAGAATCGACGTGAGTAAGCAATAACAAAACGAGCAGTAAAGTTATTATTTTTTTATACGGCATTTATTTTCTTTTCCTGCCTGTCATACAAGCAGTCTCCCCATACGGGCTATCGCGACTACCCGCTTATATCCTAGGTTTCTTAAGGTTGTTCCCCTTTTATGTTGCAAATGTTGCAAAGGTTTCATAGGTTGCAGATATTGCTTTTTAACGTTATGCAACCTTTGCAACTTTTAGCAACATTTGCAACTTCATACCTGTCTCTCGAAACTTCCCGTAACCTCCCGAAACCTCCTACTATACCCTACTACCTAACGTGCTATATCGAATCGCCCTACGTCCCAGCGACCGTAGGGAGCGGACGTCCAACGTCCTACGTAACGCGCGCTATTTCGGGCGTCCGACCTCACGCTCCTGCTTAAGCATATACCAGTATTTCACATAACTCATCATCTGATATAGCCCGCTTGCGTACGCTACGACAAAACCTATCATGCCGTCCCGGTAACCCTGTTTCAGGAAAAACGTCTTGAAGAACCTGTCATAGAACTTCCGCATCATCTTCAGGAAACCGATCTTGCGGCGTTCGTTGAACCATTTCTGCGCTTCCTTCGTAGTCTGGTTATTAAGGCTTACAAAAAAGTCATGAAAATCACGGTACGAATAATGGATGATGTCTTTTGTGAGGTGACCGCAGGAGCCATCGATAAATACCCGTGGGTGCACCCCTACCTCCTCATATTTAAATTTATCTTTCCTGAATAACCGGACTTTGCCCGCCGGGTACCACCCTCCATACCGTATCCAGTAATCACCGATATAGGTCTTTATAGGAATGGTGAACGCCGCATGACCGATATCATGCGCGCATAAAGTGCGCAGTTCCTCCTTAAGCCCTTCGGAAATGACCTCATCCGCATCAAGGCTTAACACCCAAGTATTCCTTGCCAGGTCATACGCCTTATTCCTGTACGCGCCTTCTAACGTCATCTTCCTGAAAACGACTTTATCAGCGAGTTTTCTCCCTATCTCAACCGTCTTATCCGTACTTTCGTCATCCACAAGAATTACCTCATCGGCAAATCGCGCGCTCTCCAGGCATTTGGCGATATTTTCTTCTTCGTTTTTTGTGATGACAACTACAGATATAAGCACTTTTTCTTTGTTCATAATACCTCTTTTTGAAGCTCCACGCCCTTACAGGCGTTGAATCTTTTCTCTCGCTCCGGCGAAGCCCTCGGCTTCGCCGAGAGGCGAGCGACCCGCCACGCGTTCGCGTGGCGAGGTCTCGCCACACAAAAATACTGGCGGAAAACCTCGCCGAAGCGGAATTCTCTTCGCTATCCACCCCCACCCTTAAGAGGCGGGGAATTCCCCGCCTTGCCGGCGAGGCAGGCGCGAAGGCGGGTTAATTTTCAGTCCACCCACCCGAGAACTCTTAGCTTCCCCGATATAAGATCCGCTACCTGCCTATGGCCATTGGCATTAAAGTGACCGTCGCCATCGAAATATAGATCTTCCCGCGGCATTTTGCCGAACTCCTGCAGCAGGTCTACGTAATTTATTCCATAGGTGGCGGTCAAACGGGATAAGCGCGACCTGACTCTTTCGGAGCATGGTTTTTCACGGAAATAAGTCATAAATACAGTATCCTGCGGACTATCGGAAAGCTGCGATTCGATGGGCACGACTATAAGAAGGAATTTAGCGCGGCTTGTCTCCGACAGTGCTTTTGCGGCCAGGATGTAGCGTAATGTATCATACCATAATGCGTCTTCCTCCGCTTGGGGGAGAGTATTCAGGATAAAGAACGGGTTTTGTTCCTGCGACATTTTCTTGACCTTCAATATCATCAAAAGTTTGTAGAGCCTCTGTTTGAGAAAGATATAGAATTTGCTTTTGTTCGCGATATTTTTCACGGAATTAAAGAATTTTCTCTCAACTCTTTTCCATCCTTTAAGCTTATCCGTCTTGTCCAGCCCCTTCCAATGGACGCTTACCGGAAGATTGTCATCGCCAAACACCGCCATCTCTCGGTAAACCGAATCTTCATAGACATCGTTCATAAAAAAACATGATATAACGATATCGGGGTCGTATTTTAACCCCTCCGTCTTCAGATATATATACTCCAGTATGGGCGAGTATCCGGAGACCCCCATGTTGATAACCTCGTATTTTTTACCGTGCCCTCCCTGATTCAGTTTGCTCTCGATAAGCTTGCAGAAATTCTCCTCCCGCCTTACCTGCAGCGCTTCCACGAACGAATCTCCTAAAACCACTATTCTGGATACACCTTCCGGTTTGCCATACCCATACTCATAATCGTTCAGGCCTTTGGAATTATATTCTACCTTATTTACGATATTTTCTTTATCACGCACAACGTAAGCGAACTTAAGGCCCGGGATATGGACTCTATTTAAAACCGGGTCAGGCCGCAACCCGCGATAATCCATATCCGTCCTTACGGCGGATATACCGATGGCTCTCAACGTTAGCGCATCGACGAGATTGGCGACAAGCTCTCCCGCAAGAAATAGAATGCCTATGGTGCCAAATAGTACGAAAATATTTTTTGACTTTACCATAATGTTATCTCTGCGGCGTTTCCTGCGGTATGGGCATGTTAAAACATCTCTTTTTGGGAAATCCTAACAAAAAAGCGTATGCCTTGAACTTCAGATATCGCAACATCGCTTCCTGACCGCGCAGAGAAAACGGTCTCGCCTCTTTTTTGAAATCCCTCCAGTACCCCCGCGCCCTCAAGCCTACCTCTCGCCTGGTAGCGTCCATCAAACTCTTGTTCCTAGTCACGCTTTTTTCCCTCAATCTTACTTTTGAAAGCGGCTCATCCAAATACAAAAAACGGATGCCCTTGCGGGCGATTCTTAAAAAAAGTTCCCAGTCCTCATGGCCGTTGAGCGTTTCGTCGAACATATTCTCCAGAAATATGCTTTTTCTTCCCATCACGGTGGAGGTGTGAATAAAATTATTTCTTTTTAAATAATAAAAAATATCGCCCGAAAAATGGTAGTATGTGGAGAGACTCTCCCCTGCTTCACCTTTTTTAAAATACACTTCATTTGTATATGAGAGCCCGCAGCGGGGGTTCTTTTCAAAAAGGTCCACCTGCCTGGATATTTTATCCTTAAAAAACATATCATCCGCGTCCAGAAAAGCCAGCAGTTCGCCGTTTGCGCTACTGATACCGAAATTACGCGCCCTTGAGACGTTCTTTGTCGCCTTTTTTACGTATATGAGCCTCTGGTCCCCGGCATGCCTGCCGACAACCCTGTCGGAATCATCGTCGGAACCGTTATCCACGACGATCAGCTCCAAATCACGGTATGTCTGCCCCAGGACACTGGATATAGATTCATCGAGATACTCGCCGCAGTTATACGTCGGAATTATCACGCTTACCTTCGGCATCCTTATATCCTGCCTGCTTGATGGGTTAATCTTAAAAGCGTCATTTTATTCAAGGACGGTTCCCGCCGTCTTTCAGCCTGGAATCTGACCTTAAAGGGCTTGTTTCTTTTATGGGAGAATATCTTTTCCGCTTTTATCCTTATCTTTACGCCAAGAGTCGGCTTCTTAGAGACAATGGCCATCTTTCTCATAAACTCATAATCTATCTCTTTTATTTTAGCCCTGTCTATCTCCGGAAATCTCACAAAATCATCATGTTCACCGATAAGGTTTAGATCATGTTTTTTACAGTAATCATAAAAAAAGCTGCCCGGGTGCGGTGTAAAAAAAGCGGCGCTTGAGCGGTAGGGCCTGATTTTTCTTATCATTTTTGCTGTGTCAAAGGCCTCGCTGTTTGTCTCCGTAGGAAAGCCGAACATATTATAAGCCCAAATCTTTATGCCGAGCCTTTTGCATATGTCGGCCGCTTTCAGATTCTGTATTACCGTAGTGCCTTTATTTATAAAACTCAAAATCCTGTTATTGCCGCTTTCAAAACCGATGGAGGCCATGGCCAGACCCGCATCCTTCAGCCTTTTCATCATATCCACGTTCTCACATATGATATCCGCTCGCGTCTGGCATACAAACGGCTGCTCAAAGCCGTCTTTTTCGTATCTCTCGCAGAACGCCATCACCCAGTTTTTATCCTCTGTAAAACAGTCGTCCCAGAACATAAAACTCTTAAGACCGTAGGTATCTCGCAGGTATCTGAGTTCCTCAATAACGCTATCCACGCTCCTTTGCCGGATTCGGGGGCCGTGCATTATCTTTGTCGCGGGGGAACAAAATTTGCAGCTGTAGTTACAGCCTCTGCCTGCAAGGATCGTCATAAACGGCAGGGGCAAGAAAAAATCATAGGGCATTTCCAGGCAGTCAAAAAGCTCCCTGTCAATAAACGGCAATATATCAACATCCGGCCTTTCGCCTT
Source organism: Omnitrophica bacterium RBG_13_46_9 (assembly GCA_001804045.1). GTDB lineage: Bacteria > Omnitrophota > Gorgyraeia > JABMRN01 > RBG-13-46-9 > RBG-13-46-9. The sequence goes on along the minus strand of MHFD01000045.1, from coordinate 19,628 downwards.
TAATGACTCTATCTGTGACCCTGCCTTCTTTAATGCTTAACAACAGTTTCGGAAAGGCTATCTCCCCTTCACCAGTTATTATATAATCGATTTTGTCGTTTTCTACGGCCTCCTCTGTCTTGACCGTTGGGTGCATACCGCCGATAATCGTCTTTATTCCGGGATCTACCTCTTTAATGATTTCGGCGCATCTTACGGCATATCCGAAATCCGGGCTCATCGATGTAATACCGACTACATCCGGAACCAGGGTTTCGACAGTCTTGCGAAACTCGTTCCAATCGCGCAACACCCTCAAATCAATAAGGGTTATGTCGCCAAAGCCCTCTTTTTTACATACAGCGCTTAAATGACAAAGGCCGGGATGGATATGGTTAAACAAAATATCTCTTTCGTCGCTATTGAAACCCGACTCAGATATGGAAGGGTATACAAGTGCTATCCTCATCTCTTACCCATGATTTTTTGGAGTATTTATATATGATATAGCTCAATATTATAGCATGGGGTAAAGAAAAAAGAAAACAATTTGATAATAGGCA
>MHFD01000045.1:18935-19028 GCA_001804045.1 Omnitrophica bacterium RBG_13_46_9 | reverse complement strand
CGGCTTGCGGTCTAAAGCCCCCCGGGTGTGTGGGGTCAAGCCCCGCCAAAAAAACCATTGGCCGGAGCCCTTGCACAGGGACAAATATGAGCG
>MHFD01000045.1:18767-18927 GCA_001804045.1 Omnitrophica bacterium RBG_13_46_9 | reverse complement strand
AGACGATATAGAATTTCTCTTTTAAAAAAGACATGCTTTACCTTTCTGGCTGTTTTCATCTTTCTTTTCCTGCTTAATAGCGGCGTTAAATTCTATGATTCGCATGTCCTGAAAAACAGATCCGCATCCGGCAAAGGGGTAAGCAAATTCCTTACCGGGC
>MHFD01000045.1:16822-18748 GCA_001804045.1 Omnitrophica bacterium RBG_13_46_9 | reverse complement strand
AGAAGCCACAGAGCTTACGCTCTACCCTTACATAATGTTTGCCCCAAAACCGGATTTCCGTTCCGGTACTATAAACATAAATTCGCTCGGCTTGAGGGGGCCTGATATCCCAAAAAAAACCGACGCCGCCGTACGGATCGTCGTTTTGGGCGGTTCGGGAGCCATGGGATTCGGCGCATCACAAGATAAGGCGGTCTTTACAAAATTGCTGGAGGATAAACTCAATAAAGCGGAAAGCGGCAAGAATTTTGAAGTTATCAACGCCGGGCTGCCCGCCGCTATTTCCATGCAGGAATTTATCCTGATTTCGCTTACAATCATAGACCTGGAGCCAGACTTCGTGGTCGTGTATGACGGTTTTAACGACATGGCCGGCGCCGTACTGAATGACCGGCGGGCCGGTTATCCCTGGAGATTCGGAGAGCTGGAAAAAGCGGTAAACCTATCGGTCACCAGAGCGTTTATAAGGAAACGATTGACAAATTATAGGCCGACCAAAAAGATCCTTGAGTTCATAGAGAATAAAAGGTCGGAGCGCATAAAAACCTGTCAGGATTACTCGCTAAATCTGCCGGCTGTCCAGTTTTATGAAAAGACCCTTGACCGCATGGCGCATCTACTTAAGAGTTACGGGATAAAGCCTGTTTTTGCATATCAGCCGTCTCTCTATTTTAAGACCCCCAGGACGGAACCGGAAGACGATATCCTCGCGGAAGAGTCTGAGGCCCGCATAAGAGTCTTAAAAGAAATGCTTGAAAGAGGAAAAACGGCCATGCGGGAAACAGCGGAACAAAATGACGTCCTCTTCATAGATTGTCTTCCTATTTTTAACGGATCGGACGAAGACATTTTTATAGACCCTGTCCACCTCACAGACAGAGGACAGGAGATCCTGGCTCAATTCCTATATGATAGGTTAAAATACGAGCTTTCCCAACCTTAATCTGACCCATGAAGCGATATTTTGCCTGCGCTCTTCAAAATAGCGGGATAAATGCTGGCTTGCGGTATTTGAACAGATCTAGAACAAAGATCCTCCTCTACCACGCCATAGTCAAAGAAGAGCAATTTAACCCTTCTTTGGATCCGGCCGACCAGTGCCTTACAGACGAAGAGTTTGAGCGGCAGATGGAGTTTATAAGCCAAAACTTCGAAGTAATATCTCTGGACGATTTTTTCAATTCGAGTCGCCGCACCAACAGGCCGTATATCATCATTACATTCGATGACGGATTTATGAATAATTACACTGTCGCTTATCCCATATTGAAAAAGTATAATATAAAAGCCTCTATTTTTCTCACGGCCTCCTTCATATCCGGACAAGAAACGCTCTGGTTCCTAGGCCTTGAAAGCGAATTAAAAAAATCCATGCGGAATCTGCCTTTTGAAGAGTTTAAAGAAAGGGTTATCTCACTCAAAAAAAATGCTCCTACGCGGAATTTATACCGCGATAAGCAGGATTTTTTTCAACCCATGGACTGGAACCATGTCAGGGAACTTTCGATGGACCCGAGGATAACCATAGGTTCGCATTGCATAACTCACTATCCTCTTAACATTTTGCCTGAGAAAGAGTTAAGAGAGGAGATATGCGTCTCTAAGACGAATATAGAAGCCAATTTGGGCAAAAAGGTGGACTATATCTCATACCCGCATGGTATCGTTACCGAAGATGTAACACGCATAGTAAAGGAGGCGGGATATAAAGGGGGCATCACCACCGCTCACGGTTTTAACGGCTCCTCTTCCGACCCATACCGGTTAAAGCGAAATGAGATAGGTAACAGGGGGAATCTCGATATTCTGTCGTCGGTGATAAGCGGCTCGTGGGACATGTTTAGGTGGGGCGCGCCTAACTATTAGCACGACGAACACGGTAGGTTATAGGTAATGGGGAGTAGGTAGTAGGGGGTATTGATTATT
>MHFD01000045.1:15619-16738 GCA_001804045.1 Omnitrophica bacterium RBG_13_46_9 | reverse complement strand
GGAGCGGAACCCTGAACCGAAAGCCATTCATCCGCGCCCTTACAGGCGTGGCTTTCTGGTTCATGGGTAAAGAAACCTTAAGAAACCTTCGATTATTGAAATACATTGATTCGATAGCCCGTAGGTTGTAGGTAATAGGTAGTAGGTTATAGTAGAAGGTTTCAGGAGGTTGCGGGATGTTCCGTAAAGTTCCGGAAAGTTGCAAATACGAAAAAGCAACCTTAAGAAACGTCAAGCAACATCAAGAAACCTTAAGAAACCTTCGATATTTGTGTGACGTGTGACCTTGTCCCCTTCGGGGAGGCGACGCTTCGCTTCGCACTGACCTTGTGACATGGTGACCTTGAGTGCTGATGGCTGATGACTGACGACCGGTAGCTTAAAAATGGATACAAAAATAGTGGCATTAATAGGAAACGCGAAAAGACATATATACTTCGCGGACAGCATAAACGATTCCTATCCGTTGGCGGGTATCGTCGTTGAAAAGAAGTACAGCGCAAAAAACAGATTTTTGAGTCTCTTAAAAAGATCCCATTATAATCCTCTAAGATTATCGGGGAAATTATATTACAAAATCAAGCTGCGAAAAATAGACAAAAGATACGAAAAGGCAGAGAATGATATCTTATTGGGCGGGAATGCGTATATAAAACTGCGGGGCGTATGCCCCGTGCTATATACCGACGACATCAACTCGGATCCGGTAAAGATGTTCATAAAAAAAATAGGCCCCTCTCTTCTTCTTGTATCGGGAACATCATTGATAAAAAGGGACATTATAGGCACGATGCCGCCTAACACCATCATAAACATGCACACAGGACTTTCTCCCTACTACAGGGGCGGGCCATGCACTTTCTGGTGTCTATACAACGAGGAACCGGAATTCCTCGGCGTAACCATACATTTCCTGACACAGGGTATCGATTCGGGCGACATAATATTTTCCCGTAGAATGACGGACATAGAACCCGGTGACAACGAGGCGACACTGGACTGCAAGATAATAAGATTGGGGACGCAACTCATGCTGGAAGCGGTAAAGGGGTCTATAAATAGTCTTTTAAAATCAACCCCGCAGTGGGAAAAGGGAAAAATCTTCAATCTAAGAGACCT
>MHFD01000045.1:14099-15532 GCA_001804045.1 Omnitrophica bacterium RBG_13_46_9 | reverse complement strand
TGAAAACATAAAGACCATAGGTTAGCGCTGAGGTATCGGCGAAACTGACGCTTTGTGTATGGGGCGCAGGATACTGATAAGGCGTAAAAGCTTCCTGTCATCGCAATAGATCTCGTCAAATCTCTTTTTCTTAAACAGGATCTTAGACAGTACTTTAAGGGTAAAACTGCCGTCGAAGTCGTATATGTTTATGCGGGAGTGTTCTTTTAGGTCGACGTGGCCGGTTTTACACGCAATATAGATCCATCCGTTACTCTGAAGCGCTTTTTCGATCTTGCATAGGGAGAATTCGTCCATTCTATCTGCCCGCGTCAGTATGAACAGGTGTCTTTTCTGCCTGCCCCAGCGTTCTTCAAATATTTTCCTGTTGTCCTCAAAGCATTTTTTATAACTTTTTAATATTTTAAAAGATGCGCTTTCTTTATGATAGACATATGATGCCATGGCCCGCACGATTTTAAACCCCTCTCTTTTGGCCCGCATGGAAAAGTCAGTATCCTCAAAATTGCCCATTCCAAAGACCTCATCAAAAATGCCTATTCTATTTACTACTGTTCTTTTTATAAACATGCAGAAACCCAAAGCGGCGCCCAGGTCTATATATTTGCCTTTATACATCTTCAGCTTTTCGGAGAATTCGTAAATGCTTTCTGCCGGGGCGGGCCTTTGCCCAAGATTATTGCTGGAGGGATTTACTATCCCTATTTCCGGATCGGCTTCAGCTACACGGACTATCTCCGAAAGCCATCCACGCGTAACGACGGTATCATTGTTCAAAATACATAAATAATCGGCGTCCGATCTGGCGATACCCCTGTTAATGGCTTTGACGAACCCCTCATTTACATCGTTTCTCACTAAAATAATGTCCGGAAATTTAACGCGCAATGACTCCAGGTATCTTTTGGTATCCTCATCGCTCGCGTTATCGACTATGATAAGCCTAAAGGGAAAACCCGTATTTTCCTTCAAGGAATTTATGCAGTCGGAGGTATTCTCAAGCTGGTTCCACACGGGGATAATGATATCGCATTTAGACACGGATAGCCTCCTTTGTCTTCTCTTTTATCGCGTCAACGGTTCTCCTTATGAACCTATCAAAGTCGGGGTGATCCACGGTATTGTATATTGGAAGTCCGTTTAGTTGATTATTACGCAAAATAAATTTCGCAAATCCGGAATCATAGCTGAAGACGGCGCTATACCTCTTCTCTTCTTTTCTTTTTCTGTTCATATAGATACCGAAAAATGCCGACAGCTGAGCCGGAGGAAAAAGAGAGGTTTTTACACTGACGTTTGTATGCCGAAATCTATCGGCTAACCTACTCGGACTCCAGATATCCACGTGGTGTTGCTTCCGGGCTAAATAGAGTACGGTATCCTCTACCGCGTCTATCGAATCCGGATTTTTACAAAGCTTCCTATCCAGGATC
>MHFD01000045.1:13749-14062 GCA_001804045.1 Omnitrophica bacterium RBG_13_46_9 | reverse complement strand
TTTTTTCTATAATAGCTCTTTTAATCACCACAGAAAAACCTCGACACCAATCAGTCTCAATAAAACGTTTTTTTGCATTCTTTTCTAACATAGTATTATATTGGTCTATCGACACGTCGGCTGCTCGTACAAATTCTGATCGTATAAATCCAGGTTGCATATCTAAATCTTTATTAAAGTCATATTTTTTGTTGTCGGGATATTTTTCACCAAGCCTACCCTCCCATGTCGGATTTATCATTCCAAAATTCTCTTGTAAACCGAGAATATCGATCATTTTCCTCAACCATCCACGTGTAACTATGGTATCGTC
>MHFD01000045.1:12573-13718 GCA_001804045.1 Omnitrophica bacterium RBG_13_46_9 | reverse complement strand
AGTTCCAAACCTTTATTTAGTGCTTTTACCCATCCAATATTATGTATATTGTGAATAATAGTCGTTTCTACTCCTTGATGCTGACCCAGCCTATCGAGCAGTATTCTTATGTCTGGGTTCTTGCCATTATTTATGATTATCAGCCTGTATGGAGTATCAGTATTTTTTATTATACTTTCGATACATGCTTTTGTAAATTCATATTGATCACATACGGGGAGAATAATATCGCATTTCATCTCTTCATTCATTCTTTTCACCGCCTCGAAGCCCGCCAATATCTTTCAGTGCCCTTTCAGGAAAGCCATTAAAATCTACTGTTACGGCGCTGCATCTCTGCATACTACACAATAGCCTTAACAAAGGCATTGATCTTTTTTCGTCAGAGACTACGGCGTCATATTTTTTTCTCCTTTTTGTTCCAAAAGATCTTTCCATAATACGCACAGCAATCTCTAAAATCTTAAAGTTAGTGTTTAAATAGTTAAATTTAATGTTTTGATGTAGAGGGAAATTTATCTTTTCACTTACAGCCTTTACTTTCTCTTTTGCAAAGTTGCCTCCGAATACCAACAGGTTCACCCAGCACCACTCTCGTGCCAGAAAAAGAGAAGAACCCAGAAAATTTCCTATTTTTTTATCATCTGTGTCTTTTGATATGGAAAAGATAATCACCACTCTACGGTGTCTTGGCCATTTCTTAAAATATCTCTTTTCAGATTCTAACTGTATCTTTTTTCTATCTCCAATTTCGTCAAAAGACTTGTGTTCCCTGTGATAAACATAGGCTGAGTACACACAGACAGACCTGAAACCGGCTTGATATGCTCTAATAGAATAGTCCGTGTCATCAAACCCTCCGATACCAAATTGCTCGTCTAAGTACCCGATTTTATCAATAAGTTCTCTTTTAATGAGCATACAGAAACCCTGACACTGATTCATTTCCATGTATTTATCTTTGTTGGACACGGAGATCGCCTCCGCATAACCGTTCACGGTGAGATTCCGCTGTATATGGCCGTTGCAAAGGGGGTTTAAGAGCCCTACACCGGGGCGCTTCCGGGCAAATTCTACAAGCTCGGTAAGCCAGCCGGCGCCTGGGGTGGTATCGTTATTCAGTATGCACACATAAGGCGCGTCGG
>MHFD01000045.1:7744-12561 GCA_001804045.1 Omnitrophica bacterium RBG_13_46_9 | reverse complement strand
CTTGGTTTATCGCCTTTATAAACCCCATGTTCCTCTCGTTCCTTATTAATTTGACTTCCACCTTGCTCTCTTTTAGACTCTCCAGATAAACTTTTGTCTCTACATCGCTGCCGTTGTCTACCAGTATCAGTCTATAGGGATAGCGCGTGTTTTCTACAATATGCACTATGCAGGAGCGCGTATACTCTAACTGATTCCATATGGGTATGATTATATCGCACTTCATATTTTAATATAGCTCTTAGCTCACAGCTCGTAGCTCATAGGAGATTTCTTAAGGTTTCTTGATGTTGCTTAATGTTTCTTAAGGTTGCCGCTGTTTTATGTTGCATAGGTTGCAAAAGTTTCATAGGTTGCGGATGTTGCTTTCTTCGAATTTATGTAACCTCTGCAACCTTTAGCAACCTCTGCAACATTTGCAACCTTTTTCGAATGAGATTGCCGCGGCACGCTTAGATACGCAAGGTGCCGCAATGACACGAGCCCGAATCGTCCCACGTCCTAGCGAGCCCAGCCCTTTCAGTAGAACAACACTCTGACAGAAAGGGCGGGGCGAGCGGACGTCCCACGTAACGAGTACCCCTACTACCTATTACCTATCCCGTAAGAAGCGTCTTCTTTTGAAGTTCTGCGGGATCCCGCTAAGAAATTATAAGAGCGGGACAACCTACTACCTAACGTGCTATTCCTAATCGTCCTACGTAACGAGCAAGAGCTAATCCACCGCGACCGGCAAAAGCCTCTTCCACTTTTCCCTGAACTTCTTGTAATTTACGTTTAGCAGCTTATAATCGTCACGGACCAGCGCCTTATAATCTTTCGCCCTTCGGGTAACGCCGCCGTTTGAAACATGCATCGCTTCCACGTTCACAACGACATTCCTATAACCCAGATCACGGGACGCCATAGATATATCCAGATCATAGCAGTGCATGTATGTATAATCTTCGTTTAATCCGCCTGTCCTCTCCAGGATCTTGCGCCTTGCTATAAAACAGAGCCCGTCTATTACTGCGACGTCCTCTGAATGACTGCGCATAGGGACATTCAGATGCTCGTTCTGAAGGTTATGGACCAGCGATAACTCATCCACCAGACCTTTTTTATTTATCCTCTTCCGGCCGGCTAATCCGACTATGCCGATATCTCTGTCCGATTCCATGACATCCAATATCTTCCCGAGCCAGCCTCTTTCAAATATCAAAACATCATTGTGCATCATACAAACGTACTTTGATCTGCCGATTCTGATACCTTGATTATAAGCAAAAATGGGGCCTACGTTTTTTTCGTTCTTTATATATTCTATGCGCACTTCCGGCGAATCGGCATTACACCTCTGTGCCTCGGTTTCCCTCGCGCAAATCGCCGATCCGAAGGACAGGCGCTGAATGATCTGGCTCCGGCTCACTGCCGAAGCGGCAAATCCCGAAAAGAACTCTCCGGTACGGTCCGTCGAACCGTTGTCTATGATAATGAGATCAAAAGGTACAAGCGTATTCTCTATTAATTTTTCGAGACAAAGTCTCGTATACGCAAACATATTGCACACGGGGATAATTACATCGCATTTTACCTTATCACGATCTTCCATCCGTCAAACCTTTTCTCTTCTGCCATTATTTGCGCGTATGCTCTCTTCGGCGAGACTCAATACCTTTCCGCCATCTATCTTTTTGAGACAGTCGTGGCTATCACACATCCTGTGCTTAAAATTCTTGTAACACGGCCTGCATTCCACATTTTCAGCCCTCACGACCTTATGCTTGTCCAAAGGCGGGCAAGGGCCATATACTTTATCATTCACAGGTCCGAAAATAGAGACCGTTTCCACGCCCTGGCTCACGCCCACATGCAATATTCCTCCGTCGTTGCATAATAGGAGTTCGCATCTTTTGATAAGAGCCACCGACTGGGGAAATGACAGCTGCCCGCATAGACCAAGGGACTTTCCGCCAAGGCTTTCATTTATTATCCTGCACAGGTCCTTTTCTTCCTCCGAGCCGAAAATCAGAAAGAATATATCATCTCTTTTTTTGGACAGCCCCTGCGCCACATGGCTAAAATTCTGCGGATCCCATCTTCTGTATGCGGCGTAGCTACCCCAACTTTTGCCTCCGCCGGGTGCTATGCCTATCAGCCTCTTATCGTCCAGCCCCTTAGCTCTTATAAAACCTTCCGCCCACTGCTCCTGCACCGAAGAAAGCGAAAATTCAAGATCCCTGCCTGTGAAATCAGTTATACCTATCAGCCTCAAAACATCCAGATAGTAATCTACGACATGCTTGTCGTTAAAACCATCTATGTCCAGTTTATCAGTTAAAAACCTTCCGCGCTTCCTGTAGTTAAAACCGATTCTCTGTTTTACGCCCAAAAGCCTCAAAAGCAAAGAGATCTGATACCCCAGAGATAAATCTATGGCCAGATCGTATTTTTTCCGTTTAATTTCCCGTGTAAACTCAAGTATCTTTCTGATAAAGCCTACTTTGGACGATTTAAAAGCATTTCTAAACTCGTCCTTTTCGAATATTATAACATCGTCTATGTGCCTGTTATTCTGCAGAATGCACTGGCATCTCTTATTGCACATAAAGTCTACGCGCGCAAGAGGCATATAATTTTTGACAGCCCTTATAAGAGGCGTGGAAAACAGGACATCGCCTATACCGAATGTATTAATGATAAGGATGCTTTTATATCTATTGTCGGACATAGTTATTGTCTATAACAAAGGCTTACACGGCATTTTTTCGTATACATTTATGACAGAAAATAGAAATCCTGTCATAAACCAAAACAGCGTGACCAGAGGCAAAGAATAGAAGTTGGTGTCGACAAAGGCATATACGCAGAAATTAAGAAGTCCCGCCGCTATTCCGAGAGAACAGCTCGAATAGAAACTGTCTTTCATATTCCTTATGCCACAATAAGAATACCAGAAAATCGAAGACAGAAGATACAGGAATATCAATAATCCCGGTATGCCCACATCTGCCGTCTGCTGTAGATAACAATTGTGGGCGTAGCTTCCTCTTTCATACTTATCGGTATCCCTTCTGTAAATCTTATAATTATTAAAATAGGTATTCAGCCCAAACCCCCTTAACGGCCTGTCCTTGATCATCTCTACAGAAATACCCCACATGTCCATACGGTCCCTGAAACTCAGTTTAGACTTAAGCGCATCCTTGATGTGCAGCGGCATTATGAGGTAAAACATGACCGCAATCAAAAAAAACCATATAACCAGTTTCTTTGACCGCGCAATGCTTAAAAACAGGATCCCAATAAAAAACGCTATCCAGGCCCCCCTTGTTTTTGTTAAAAAAAGGGAACATCCCAGAAAGGCTAAAGATGCATATGCCGAAATCCTGGCATAAATCTTTTCTTTCTTAAGGTCGAAAAAAGAAAGAGCTATAAACATGGGGAGTATCGTGATTATCCAGCTCGAATAGTCATTCGGAAAAGGAAAAGACGACGTGACATAACCGCGTTCCGCGGGCGAAAGCATAAATGCAAATTGTCTGTATGTAGGGAATTTTCCGTCGGAGTAGGTAATATATTTGAATGTGGGATACTTATGTAAAAGGTCGAAACCTGTGATATACTGCTGGATAAAACCGTTTATGGTAATGAGTAATACGGAAGCCAGTATAACCGCCAGCAGTCTTTTGACTTTCACTTCAGAGTCAATAAAATCATATATTATATAAAAAAGGATTATGTATTTTAACACCTTTGTAATGAGCGCCTTCAGGCTTAAGGAAGGGTCCACCGACCAGAACACACTCAACAGGTTGACGGAAAGATAAAGAAAAAGTCCCAAAAATATGGGGGATTTTTTAACGCGTAACCGCCCGTCCTTCAATTTCTGCACGGCAAATAGCGCTATGGCCAGTATGATAAAACCCTCAGAAAGTGACTTTGAGAACGGAAGACAAAAAACGATGCCCCATATGGAGTATTCCAGAAAACTACTGAGATCGGGCAATTTCGCGGCAAAGGATCTATCTTTCATCGGGCTTTTTCTTTTTTGGGTTTTGCTGGCTTGGCAAAGAGCAGAAAAATAAACAACAATAGGAAGACCGCAAAAAGCATCAGCATAACGGCGATTCCGACATAAGCGCTGGAAACGGTGATGATATATAACGAGATGGCTAAAAAGACACAGGCGGAAATCGCAATGCGCAGGATTTTTTTTCTGTCAAGGAGCAGCAGATTTTCGTTAAATATGGATAGCCTGACAAAAAAAAGCGACGCGAATAACGCGAAAAGGAAAACATAGGCCATTATCATAATTCCGAACCCGACATAGATATTGGAGTTGCACATCATATACGCGCAGCTGCCCGTAAAAACGCAGACAAAAAATATGATGCGGACGGCTCTATTCTTATTCCTGTTGAAACGTAAAATAGACAAGATATGGGAAGAGTGGTCTTTGCCGCCCTGAAAGATGGATCGGCCCTCGATTATCCTTATGAGTGTAACTAGCGTAGTATCAAATATAGGATAGCTCAATATCAGCACGGGCACGGAAAGCGATATGCTTATTCTTTTCGTCTCCCAACAACCTATAAGGGCTACGCACGCAAGAATGAAACCGAGAAACATACTGCCGGCGTCTCCCATAAATATGTTGGCCCGCGGGAAGTTATGTTTAATAAATCCGAAGCATGAACCGGCCAGCGCGAACGATACCGTCGCGACAAACATCTGCCCGTTATTCCATGCTATGATGCCAAAAAATATTCCTGAAATCCCCGCAATGCCGCTTGAAAGACCGTTCAAGTTGTCAAGCAGGTTAAACGCGTTCG
>MHFD01000045.1:0-7697 GCA_001804045.1 Omnitrophica bacterium RBG_13_46_9 | reverse complement strand
TAATGTATGGTATCCACTTTTATGCCCATGCGGATCACGATTAGAGCGGCTATAAGCTGGCCGGTAAGCTTGACCCTTGGCATCATCCCTAATTTGTCGTCTATAAGGCCGAAAATCATTACGACTGCCGCCCCCAAAAATATAGGGACAAGCTCTTGTTCAGACCTGGTGGTGAGCATGACGCTGAAGACGAAAGAAAAAATGATGGCCAGACCCCCCAAAAGAGGTATGGGTTTTACGTGCGATTTCTTTTTTGCCTGGGGTCGGTCCAAAAAATTCAGCTTTAGCGCGATCAGTCTGAAAAAAGGCGTTATGAGATAACTTAAAGAAAGGCTGATGAAGAAAGCCCCTATTACTCCTACATTTGAATATAAATGGTCCGACATGGCGCGTCAATCCTTATAGTAGTTTATGACATCTTTCAGAATATTATCCATAATGTGTTGCGGTTTAAAGCCGATGAGCTTTTTTATCTTCGAGATATCAGGCTTTCTGTGCCTCATATCCTCAAACCCTTTTTCGTAAGCTTTCTCATAAGGGATATGCGCTATCTTAGATATGGATTTTGTCATCTTTATCACCTTTGCGGCTAGGTCGTTTATGGAGATGGACTGCGGGTTCCCTATATTGTAGACCTCCCCGACCGCTACTTTGCTATTGGCCAGATCGATGGTCGCCCTCACGGCATCCTTTACATGCATGAAACACCTGGTCTGCTTTCCGTCGCCATAGACGGTTATCTGCTTGTTCAAAAGGGCCTGTTTCACAAAACGCGGGATCACCATGCCATACCTGCCTGTCTGCCTGGGGCCGCAGGTATTGAAATATCTCAAGATGGTGATCGGCAATTTCTTTTCCCTGAAATACGCCAGGGCCAAAAATTCATCCAGCGCCTTGCTGCAAGAATAACTCCATCTGGAAATAGTAGTGGTGCCCAATAACCTGTCATCGGTCTCCTTGAAAGATTTTATCCCGGGCCTATCCTTCCCGTAAATCTCCGATGTAGAGGCAATTATGACCTTTTTCTTGCCGAGTTTATTCGCTTTCTCTAAAACATTCTCGGTACCTTTGACATTTATCTCGATCGATTCCATCGGATTATCGATGACATACTTAACGCCGACCGCAGCCGCTAAATGATAGACAATATCGCACCCACTTACAAGGCGCTCCATAAGTTTGTTATTCAGAATAGAGCCTAGATAAAATTTGAATTTTTTATTTTTCTTAAGGTGTATTATGTTCTCCACGCTGCCCGTAGACAAGTTATCTATTACAGTAACGAATTTTCCTTTATTGACCAATGTTTCGGCCAAATGCGACCCGATAAAACCCGCGCCCCCTGTTATTAGAATCCTCATCATTTCTTCCTTTCTTATTTTAATATCGTAGGTTTCTTAAGGTTACTTGATGTTTCTTTATGTTTCTTAAGGTTGCTCCCGTTTTATGTTGCACAGGTTGCAAAAGTTTCATAGGTTGCGGATGTTGCTTTCGTAATGATCCGTTTCCATGAGTTTCGGCTCAATGTATTTCAACCATATTTCCATTGTATTTCAATTGTATATCAATGAGTTTCTACGAGTTTCAATTAGTTTCGCTTCTTCGCCATCAAATCCAGATATAACGCCTCAAGATCCTTCACCAATCTACTGTCAGAGAACCTATCTTTCACATACTCTCTACCGAATTCGCCGAACCTTATTCTCTTCTCCGGGTCGGACGCCAGCTCAAGCATCCTGTCGGCAAAAGCTACTACATCGTTTGGGCGGACCAGATACCCGTTTTTGCCATCCGTCACGACGCTTCGCACCCCTCCTACATCAGTCGCTATAACAGGTTTTGAGCTTGCCAGGGCTTGTATAAGGCAAACCGGCGTGCCCTCATTGACCGAGGTGAGGGATACTATATCCACTGCTTCATAGACATCATATATATCCTTTAGCCAGCCCGTAAAACGGACTATGTCGTATATGTCAAGTTTTTTTGCGTAATCCACCAGGCTGCCCTGCAGTTCGCCGTCCCCGACGATTATAAATCTATACCCTTTATTCCTGGCAACGGATCTTATGTTATGTACGGCTTCCAGAAACATCCTGTGGTTCTTTATCTCGACAAGTCTTCCGATAATGCCGACTAAAACCGTGTTTTCAGCTATATTATTCTCTTTCCGGAATCTCCCGTAGCGGTTTTGGCCTATTTGTAAAAATCTGTCCAAACCCAGTCCGAGTTCAATGACTGAAAATTTTTCGGGTCTCGCGATTCGATATCTTCCGGATAACGCGGTTTTTTGGTCCTCGTTCAAAACTATTATCCTGTCCGTAAACATCGATAGCGCCTTCTCTATGAGCGAAAAAAAGAGGCTCTTGGCTTTATTGAAATAGCCTTCGAGGGAATGCCCGTGAAAGGTATGCACCCTTATGGCCCTTACGGCAAATAAAGAAGCCAACCTACCAAGCGTTCCCGCCTTTGCGGTATGGGTATGGACTATGTCCGGCTTTTCCATCCTAAGGATATTATAAATTTTAAAGAAAGCTAACGTATCCCTAAAGGGGTTGATTTTTCTGGACATCTCACTTACCATGGTAGGCTTTACGCCTAATTCTTCGGCGAGATATGACATGTCGCCTTCGTCTTTCTCACAGGAACCAGTAATCAACTTTGTCTCAAAAGACTCACTCTGCATATGACGGGTCAAAAGGAGGACGTGTTGCGCCGGCCCGCCGATATTCAGCCTCGTTATAATCCTTACTATCTTTATCTGCTTCAAGTCGCGGACTCCTTGGTTAGCTTCTAGCTCGTAGGTTGTAGGAATAGGTTATAATAGGAGGTTTCGGGAGGTTGCAAAACGAAAAAGCAACCTTAAGAAACCTTAAGCAACATCAAGAAACCTTAAGAAACCTACTATGAGCTAAGAGCTGCGAGCCAAGAGTTCAATCAAGAAACTCCCTGCACCAAAGCTCAAAGATCAGTATAGACCATATATGCTGTCCAAGGTCTTCCCTGTTACTCCTGTGCGAAACCAAAAGCTGCTCGACATAATCTTTATTCAGTATGGATCTAATTCGCATCCTGTCAGACAGAAGTATGCCGGATACAAAATCGAAGAGATCCTTTCTAATCCATTCGCTGATGGGTAGCGCAAAACCGTGTTTTTCCCGGTATAATATATGGCGGGGCAGCATATCGCCGAAGGCCTTCCGCAACAGGTATTTCGTCGTATTTCCTCTCACCTTGAATTCCGCCGGAATCCTGAAGCTTAATTCCACGACCCTGTGGTCCAGGAAAGGGATCCTGTTCTCAAGCCCGAAAGCCATACCCATAAGGTCTTCCTTAGGCAAAAGATCTCCGGGAAGATATGTCAACATATCAAAATAGAGGGCGTCATTGACATAGTTTCCGCCTATCCCCCACAATTCTCTATGGTCGACTTCGCGGTTGGTCCCGGCATCGGCAAACAATCTGTTTCTCTTTTTATAATCAAAAAATGTCATAATCGAGGAGTGTTTGTCAAAATCGGAGAGTCCCGATAAATTCAATAATCTTTTTGCGAGCAGAACCTTCTCCCCCACTTTACTTGCCCGGGAAGACGGCAGATTTTCCAGGGCCGAACTGATAAACGCCCGCACTGCCTGCGGGGCGCGATCGACGACTTTCAGGAGTCTATTTGAAACCAGATAACGCCTGTATCCGGCAAAGAGGTCATCACCTCCGGAACCTGAAAGCGCCACCTTTACAAATTTCTTTGTCTCGCGCGACAGATAGTATGTGGGAACAGCGGAGGAATCTCCGAAAGGCTCTTCCAGGTGCCTTACAATATCCATAAGATCGCTCTCGATCTGTGGTTTTACGTAAATGGTGCGATGATCTGTTTTTAGCAGTTCGGCGACTTCCTTCGCGTATCCGCTTTCGTCGTAGTATCCCATGCCCTCGAAACCGATAGAAAATGTCTTTATCCGCCCGGCGAAATCCCTGCTCGCGAAAGCGGTGATAATGCTTGAATCGACCCCCCCGCTCAAAAAAACGCCCAGCTCTACGTCGCTCAAAAGCCGCGCCTTTACGGCGTCCCGCAGGAGACTGCGCAACTCATTCACGCAAGCGCCCTCACTTTCTATGAAATCAGAGCTTGCATTTTTCATTCGCTCTATAGGATCCCAATATTTTCTTATGGTAAGTTCTTTTGTTTTTTTAGAATATACCAGAAAGCTTCCCGGCTCCAGCTTCTTTATGTCTTTGATTATCGTGCGGGGTGCGGATATATAAAGATGCTGAAAATATTCCGAAACCGCCGCGTAATCGATCTCTTTCTTTAAGAATGGCAGGGCGAGCAATGCCCTCAGGCCGGACGAAAAGAAAAATCCTTCTTCGCCCTTATAATAATAGAAAGGCCTGATACCCATCCTGTCCCTTGCGGCAAACAGCGTCTGGGCTTCTTTATCCCATATCGCAAAAGCAAAACATCCGTTAAAACCTTCAAGGCATAGGCTACCTTCTTCCGCATACGCATTTACGATCGTTTCCGTGTCGGTATTTGTGAAAAAATTTACCCCTTTTTCCTTGAGCGCGTCCCGGATCTCCCTAAAATTGTATACCTCGCCGTTATGCACGATGATACACCTTCTGTCATGTGAATGGATAGGCTGCTTGCCGTGTTCCAGATCGATAATGCTGAGCCTGTTATGCGCAAGGCATATTCCGTCGGCAAAAAACGCGCCGCTTTCATCGGGCCCCCTGTGGCCGATCACATCCATAAACCGAAGAGCGAGTTTCCTCAAATCCATCTCTTTTTCAGAAAGCGCGCCGCTTATTCCGCACATATTAATCCTTGAACAGGTTGATGATTAAAGAACCCTTAAAAATTTGGCCCAGCTTCAAGGGTGTTATCAAAAATAAGACTGATATCCCGAGAAGAACATAAAAAAGTATGCTAAGGTCGAATACGCCCCCTACAATTGCGTTTAGAAAAAATCGCGAATGGAACAAAGTAACCATTATTCCCAAAAGCCCCAGATAGAAAGCCTTCATATCCTGCAGTAGATGCGGAGCAGCGTTCATCTTTCTGTAAATAAAAGATTCCTTGACGGAAGAACGCATCAGAGATACAACAAAAATGGCGGTCCTGCAGAAAAAACTCTCTCTGATACACAGGCTTTTTTTAAGGTTATCGCTGTATTTAGCCATTATCTTCCCGTGTCCTCCTCAATTCCTATCACCACGCCTTCCAGATCGTATAGATCGGGTGTAAAACGGAAACCCTTCCCTATTTTTACTATCTGGTTGCTTATGAATATTCCGCTTAACTTTTCAAAGCATAATGCCCTGAACGTAATGATCATTTTCGTCACAATCTTATACTCCAGGAGATCCTCATACTTTTCATAGGACTTTTGGATCTCGCGCGGGATCACAAATTGCCTTACATCCGCTCTTTTTATGTCAGTTATCTCGACAAGCCCATGCTCCTTATCCCCCACTTTTACCGCGTTGGCCACATCTATGGGTATCTCTTTAAAAATGACTTTTATCTTATATATTTTTTTTCTGTAATCCTCTCTTCTAGCCTGTATATCCTTATAGCCGACATAAGCAGTAGAGCACACCGCGATGACAATCAATATGACGGACAGATCTATTATATTGACAAGTCCGAACAACTTCCCTCTTTCATCTATAAATTTCACGTCATACCTCCAATCTTTATATACCCTTTAACCACATAATAAAGTATGCCGACATATTCGTGAAGTATCCCTTTATACTGTTTCAGATCCGCTCCACTTGTGTGTGAGTAGTAAAAACTTTTTTGTATTGGTGTATATATTACCCGTATATTCGGATAGGCGCTTTTAAATACGAGGGCGGCCCTTCTCATGTTATATGGCGAGCTCACTAGCAATACCTTTTCCCATTTTTTACTTTCTATTATAGCGCCAGAAAGCTTAACGTTCTCATATGTGTTAGCGGCGTCTTTTTCCAGTATAACGGCATCTTCGGGAACGCCCAATGACAGGGCCAGAGCTTTCATGATATCGGTTTCTTTAAACGTGTATTTAAATCCGCTCGAAAATATGATGTGTTTGGCGTAACCATCCTTATATAGCTCAACCGCCCTCTCGACCCTTTCCTCGTATCCTTGTCCCGGGCGTCCGGATTCCCCTACGCCGCCGGCGAAAACAACTATCGCGTCAGCTTTCTGTGGAGGTTCGGATATGTTTAAAGGGCTTGCCAGAAACCACAGTATCGGAGTTTTAAAGGCAATAAAATATAATGCTATAATACCCAGGGCTAACTTCAACGTCTTTACCCGTAAACGTTTATAAAAGATGGTCATATCCTCGCGCCACCTCAAGGCCCTCATGGCATGCCTTCTATCAATGGCTTGCTCCATGAGCCTGGACATCTTTTCTATCCTTCCGGGCCAGCTTGACTGCGCGGCTATAGATATTCTTCTTTTTTCTGTCTGGGGGCTGGCAGGGTTTTTCAGAGCATTTTCTACCTTCTTGTAGAAAGCGTCCGCATTATCAGCGATTTCTATGATATCTTCGTTTTCGCTGTTGAATCTGTCAATTTCCGGTATGGAAGTGGAAACAACGGGTTTACCCATTATAAGATACTCATTAAGTTTTGTAGGATACACGGTTCTGGTATACTCATTTAACAGATACGGAATAAGGCAGACATCGAACTTTGAAATATAAAACGGGAGCTCCTTATGTTCTTTCTTCCCGAATAAGTGTATGTTCTTATAACCCTTGAATGTATCCTCGGCTATCTGCATGGGCCCGACAAGGACAATCGACCAATCGGGCCTTTTAACGGCTATACTCTTCAAAAGTTCCTTGTCTACGTGCTTATGTATGCCCCCTATATACCCCAATATCGGCCCGGGGATTGACTGTATATCACCAAAGCGGGCGGAAGCGTCTCTATCATAATTTAAAAACGCTTCATCGTCGACACCAAAAGGAAAAATGTGCACGTTGTTATTATACTTAAGGCAGCTTTCTTTTATCTTCTCGCCCTGGGCAAATACGATATCACATCTTTTCAGGAGCTCCCCTTCCGCCTTTACTACTTTTTTGGATGATTTGATAAGCTGTGAGAATTCGGCTATGCAATAGTAAACTATCAACTTTTTATTATCGATACTATCAATCAGATCAATAGTGATATTCGTGGGCAGGAATGTCCAAATAATAGGATTGGCGAAATCCGCCATGCTCATCCAACGCTTTATAGTATGGACAAAAATAAACCTGTTAATGAGCGTTATGAATCCGGAATACGGAAAAGGCATGACAAGAGGAGAGCATACATAAAGATTCTCGCGTTCTTTTCTTATGCCGCCCACCCCCTTTTTCCAATTGGCCAGCCTTTTCCTGAGGCGTGGTATATCCTTTAGAGTGGGCATCCTTATCCCGGTATTTTCTATATATAGAACCCTGTTTCCGGCCTTGGCGAAAGTGGCCATGATCTCCTGATGCCCCTGCCAGACAAAGTCCCAATCAATAGATGATATGCAGATTATATTCTCATTTTTCACCATAATAAGCCCTTTTAGGCCATGAGGTTAAGGTCATAACAAAGTTATCTTATGTACGAATTTTGAAAGATTATTATATCACGATAATATTATTAAATACAAGGATTTTAAAACGTTGATATGGCTAAATGTGTCTTTGCGAGAGTATATTTTTTTC
>MHFD01000044.1:7437-8669 GCA_001804045.1 Omnitrophica bacterium RBG_13_46_9 | reverse complement strand
GCCATAAGAGAAAAATTACCTCAGGTACCCTTGTCGCAGGTTACAACCGGACCCGCCGAGGAGGCCGCCGAAGAGGCAGCACCTACCGTTATAGAAGTCACTACCCCCACAATAGACGATGTCATAGAAGACCTGGATACGTTATTTACTGTCATTCTCGCTGAAAGAGAGGGCGAAAGACGCGGCCTTTTCGAAAAGAGCATCGCGGAGATAAAAGCGCGGTACGACTTCTGGAAAGATATCGAGAATAAACCGGAGATAATAGCCCTTATATGCAAGATACGGCTCATCTTTGCCACGCAGGAGGAAGCTGCGGACATTATAAGTTCTGTCAAAGACAGGCACGTAGCGGAAGTTATAGCCGCTTCAGGGCTGGTTTTTGAGGGGAGGAAAGGGAATATCGTTTTGACCGAAACACTCCTAAAACTCCAGAAAGGCATGTTCGAGATCATAAGAAACCCCGAAGGCACCATTACATTAACCCCGCCTGCGGGAAGAGCCGATGTATGGACTCAGCTTGGTATCAGCATGATATTCTCCGGTATTATTAGTGGATATATATATACCTTATATAATATCCTGACGGGAGCGGCCGCTGCCGGTAAAACAGGGGAATTTGCGGCAAGAATATTTGACGTAGGATTACCCGGCATCTTTACGGTCATCTCCCTGGCGTTCATAATTTCGCCGGTATTGGTATACGCTGTTTCGCGCATTTACAGACGTGGCGCAGTCTATTCAATAGGCGGTTTATGGAGTGAACTAAATACGCCGATTGGCAGAGTATATATCGGCCCTTGGTATTCCTGGAATTATTGGAGCTTGAGAAAGCTTGTCCCGGTTATCGAATATGCCAGGCAAAAAGAAGCAAAACTTCAGCACTTAAGCGATGCCGAGCTCAAGGCCAATATAAATAAGGCCATAGAGAAAATAAAAGCGGGTAAGCCGCTGGATTCCGTTAGAGACAGGGAATTTTTCACGGACATTTTGGCGCTATTGAGCGAAGCCAGCTATCGGACCATACGTTCCGAAAAAGGCGTCCCGATGAGGCCGTTCGACGTCCAGTTAATGTCATGCGCGTTGATGATTCTGAGAAACATCACTGAGCTATACACGGGCGAAGGAAAGACCTTGGTAACGGCGCTGACAGCCGCTGCCCACGCGCTGGATGGTCTGAAAGGAGTGCATGTCGTGACGGCGAACGACTATCTCGCAAAACGCGATGCCATGGA
>MHFD01000044.1:4967-7402 GCA_001804045.1 Omnitrophica bacterium RBG_13_46_9 | reverse complement strand
GGTGAAAGACGCATTGCGATAATAGACGAAGTCGACCATATCCTGATAGACGAAGCGCGTACCCCGCTTATCATATCCGGCGATGGAAAGATTTCAAGCGCCATGTATGAAATCGCGGATAGACTGGTAAGACATTTTCTTACCGAAGGCACGGATTATACCGTAGACGAAGAGCGAAAAATAGCCACCCTTGAAGAGATGGGAGAAGAGAAACTCGAGTTGCTGTTCAAAACAAGGTTAGGAAGATTAGATTTTTCATTATCTTCAAACCCGGATCTTTATCAGCTGGTAACAAAACTGGTGAATAACGCCATTCAAGCGCATTCCCTGCAGAAACCCAACAGGGATTATATCGTACGTGACGGAAAGGTCGTACTGATAGATGAATCGACAGGCAGGGAGACTCCTGATAAGTCTCTGGGCGAAGGTCTCATGCAGGCCATTCAGGCTAAGCACGGCCTGGAACTTACTCCGGAAACGACCACGGAAGCCGAAATTACCGTCCAGGGGTACTTTAAAGACTACGGAAAGCTCGTAGGGACCACGGGAACAGCTCTTACCGAAGCGGAAGAATTTAAAAAAGTATACAAACTGAATGTCGTAAGGGTGCCGCCAAACACCGCCTCCCTTCTTAAGGACAGAGGTACGATAATATACAGGACAAATACGGCCGAATATAATGCCATAATAAATAATGCTATCGATATTATGCTCGCTACGGGAAGACCCGTTCTTATAGGTACGGGTTCCGTGGAAGAGTCAGAGATTTTGGAAGCCGTTTTAGCGAATACCCTGCGTGAGAGAAGCTCTCAGAAAGGCGTAAAGGCCATTAAAGTACAGGTGTTGAACGCAAAGAAAAAAGACGATGAAACAAAAATAATAACCAAGGCCGGAAAAGAAAACACCATAACCATAGCCACCGATATGGCGGGCCGCGGAACTGATATTATAATCGAAGACGCCATAAACGACATGGGAGGACTGCACGTCGAGGTCACAAACGGGGAAAACCCGAGGAAGATACGTCAGTTAGGCGGAAGGGCGGCAAGGCAGGGGCAGCAGGGAAGCTACGTGACGAGGCTTTCCCTGGATGACGATCTTTTAAGATTTGACGCTAAAGGGCGGAAAGTCATAGAAGATATCATGAACAAATACGGAATTGGTCCGGCGGGGATTGAAATACTGAAATTAGGCATGTGGGATAGATGGCGTATAAGCAGGGTGGTCGACAGAAATAGAAAGAGATTGCAGGATATGGGATTCGAGCACAGGAAGAACCTTCTTGATTATGAGGAAGCCGTGAAGACGTTTGTGAGCATCTTGGATCAGCGCAGACAAGAAGTCCTTTCCATGACAAGAGAGGGCATGGACCGGCTAATTGACGAGGCTATTTTAGGGACAATAATGTCAAATGCCTCGATACTGAGTAAGGATAACGGCTTAGGCAGATTCCTCGGCTTTATAAATTTTGTTTTCAAATCCAATATAAGTTTAGCGAGCCTGGCCGTAGAAAAGGGTCTAAGCGGCAATAGATTGAGGGAGGCGCTTCTAGATTGCGTAATTAGAGAGGTCCGCAAGGTGGTAGAAGAATATAGAACAAATCTGCCGGCAGAAACGGAGAGGTTGCTTATGCTTCGCCTCACAAGCCAGGCAAAGCAGGATTACCAGAACGAGATGCACAATTTACGCGATACTGTGACATTGAGAGCCATAGCTGAACGTGACCCCAAGACCGAATATAAAAGAGAAGCAAAGAGCGTATTTGATGAGATTAACAATAGATCGAGCCTGGATCTTTTGGCGATGATATGCCGGATAAGCGAGGTCCTCAGGGAAGGCGAAGTAATTACTGGGGGGGACGTGATTTCCGCTGCGAATACAAAAGAGGAAGAAACAGGTTATAGCATGGCGTTGATCGATTTATCGGGTGATGCACTGAGCGCGCTAAACGCCGATTTGACAAAGAGCGCGCGGAGAAGATTGAAAAAAGAGGAAAAAGCCAGAGAAGAGAGAAGAGGGTTACTCGCCAGGGCCTTGGAGAAGAGAATGCAAGTAGGGAGGAGGGAAGTCCCTGTAGGCAGGATAGCGTTGGCCGCCGTGATTCCCGTAACTTTATATTTAGCCGGTCCGGCGCTGGCAAAACACGTTCAGGACATAGCAGTACAGACCGAAGCCGCCAGATTAATGGACAGAATCCGGCAACAGTGGGCAGGCGAACTTGATAGATATAGAGAGGGGTTGCAGGAAGAGGTAACCGTGCAGGAAGAAGAGACGCAGAAGACCGCGCTCGAACAGGAGATAAGCAGTCTGTTCGAGGAAGCCAACGCATCTGTGCTTAAAGCGCGAGAAGCCCTGGATAGCGGTGATGTCGAGAACGCGTCCATTGAGATACAAAAAGCCGCGGAGATAAACGGACAACTTAACACGCGATGGCA
>MHFD01000044.1:4322-4959 GCA_001804045.1 Omnitrophica bacterium RBG_13_46_9 | reverse complement strand
AGCCGGTAAATGACGAATTGCTTTCAAAGCTGCAAAATGAGATAAATCTTGTTATCAACCAGCGTGCGCAGATAGTCAGCGCACGGCAGCTTGCGGCGGCAGAGACAGAGAGAGGAAAAGAGCTTCTGAAAAGGTTAGATGCCATCCAATTGGCGATAGAGGCCATTAGTAAAAACGCAGAACTGTTTAAAACCGAAGCGGAATATCAGATTGCGAAGGCCTATATCGAGAGGATGCTTGCTTATCTGGATAATGAGTTCTCTCCCGAAGAATTGAAATTTGCCGAATCCAGAATAAAGACCCTTAACGACCACATGGCTAATGCCGACAGTTCAGTAAGGATTTCCCTTATAGGGGAAGAAGGCGAGAGAATTCAGGCGGAATACGCGGCCAGGATAAGAGAGCTGGAAAATAAATTGGCCGAATTAGAAAGAGAATCCGCAAAACCGGTGCCGAAAGTGGAGAGACTTCCGGCGCGAGAGGCGCGAAGGGCTGTCCGCAGGGGCACCGAATACGACGTAGAGAACAATAAGTATGCGTTTGTCCACCACGGCGCGTTAGGCAAGAAAGATATTGTGACCAGCGATATCCCGGCGCCGGATAATTTCAAGTTTTTTTACAAAACGGGCCCTCCGGG
>MHFD01000044.1:0-4310 GCA_001804045.1 Omnitrophica bacterium RBG_13_46_9 | reverse complement strand
TATCCGATGAAGCGGCGCGGCTTGCGAAAAGAGGCAGCTACAAACAGGCGCTTATCCAATACAACCTTGATAATGCAATGTGGCAGCACAGACACATCAGGGAAAAACTGCAAAATACGGAAGAAGACATTATCAGATTACTTCTTGCCTCTCCACAGGCGCAGGAGGAGAATCTCGAAATAGAAAGCGCATGGACGCAGATACGCAGGGCAATGTCAGGCAGCGTAAGGGCGCAGCTTGGTCTTACATATACGCTCTCCTCGGAGGCCCCGCCTTCACTGACGGCATGGGCAGGCATTACCAAGGTGATTGATCCTAGGAGGCCCGCTTTAGAAAAACAGGCCTGGTGGAAATATTATGCCAAGATCAATGAGATCAGGGGCCGGCAGGTTTCCAGGATTTCCGGCACACTTTCGGACCTATCATTACTGCAGGAATTAAGGGCCCAAAAGACACGCCTTTCCGAAGACAGGAAGGCAATGCAAAATGAGCTGGAGACCGAAGAGGAACGCCAGGCGCAGGGCATTACCACCGCCAACGCGGAATATATAAAAGCGAACCTGGACCTCAATAGCGCCGTGCTTATGGAGTTGACAGTCAGGGAAAGGGAACTGGAGCGCAGTATCTGTTCGGCCATGGGCGAGAGTTGGCCGAGCGACAGTATTCTGACGGATTCAAAGAGCCGTTTATCCTTCAGCCAGATAAGGCAGCTTTTATGGCAGTATGACATAGACGCGGGGTCGGTTTATCCTGTCAAACAGGCGCAGTACCTTGAAAAATGGTCGGAATGGAAGCTAAGAGAAGCTGAACTTGCCAGAAAGCCGAAGATTACCCTAGGCATTACGGCTTTTGCCGGCACAAGCACTTTCGGGAATTACTTAGGGATATTCCCGGTTATCTTTTTTGAAAATATAAAAGGAGAGCTATCGGAAGAAATAGCAAAGTTTATAAAGCTTCAGGAAGAGACAAGGGCCAACTGGGCGTTGTACAGCGCCATACAAAGGAAGCGGGCCCTGGGAGAGCTTCTTGTGCAGCAGGACAGGATTGTAGAGGCCTCAGGAAGGCTTGTTGCGACCCTGCGAAGTGACTTAGCGATTGCCCGGGAAAATTGGCAAAAGGGCCTTCTGGATTATAGAGAATATGACGCTAAGCGTTCGAGCCTAAGAGAAGCCGAAGAGCGCCATTCATTTATTGTGGCAGGCAGAGATACCATATCATACGAATCGGAAATTCTCTTTGGTAACCTCGATAGAGAGATAGCCCAGATGGACAAGATCAAACTTGAAAGAAAGGGAGGCATGATAACCGTAGAAGATGTCTTGCGGGATACCGTAGCTACCTCGCAGGCAATGGGAGATATCAGAACGAATGAGCTTGCCAGAGCACAGCATGAAGAGATGCTGAAAGAGGCCAGCGAGAGGGGCTTTATCACCATAAGGAATATAGGTATAGGGGCTAATATAGGAGGGAACAAGACGACTATATGGGATGTATTTTTCACGATTGTGGGTCTGAAAGTCGACAGAGCAAAGGATTTGAAGATAGAGACTTTGAGGAATGCCAATGCCATAGCGGGATACAGTGTAGAGCAGGCAACGCGATTGGCTAGATATAACGCCGCCAGGGCTATTTTGAATTACAAAGACGCCAAGACAAGGCTCGAGTATATGGAAAGATTCATGGAATTTAGCCAGCAGCATGAGAGAGAGGTATTAGGAAACGAGATGAGCACCGATGCCGAAAAGAGGCAAGCCCATATTCTGGTAGCTCAGGCAGAGCGGTTTTTAGAAGAAGCGAAAGAACATATGGGATCCGCCAGACAACAGCTTATATCATTAAGAGGCGGAGAATTCGAGGGCATTTCCGATATAGATAGCGAAACAGTGATCGACCTGTTATCCCGGACCGCGAGACCGGATCCGCAGAATAGGCTGAGAATACTGGAAGAACAACGAAGGATGGCGGAAACTATGGTTAAAATCGCGAAAAAAGGCGATTCCTTCTCGGTTGATTTAGCCGCAGCCCTGGCCATAAGGTCCGGAGACGGCTACACAACCAAAAACCTTGGGATCAATTTCGGCTTTGGACCTGACATCCTAGGACCGTTTAGGTATTTTTTCACAAATGTCAACGCCAGAAAGATCGAGAGTAAACAGCTGGAGAGAATTTATCAGGAAGAGAAAGCTAACATACAAAGAGAGGCGCTGGTTATAGACCAGACCGTCGCTGGGTTGCAGAGAGAAATTAAAGTAGCGGAGGAGAAAGTAAGGTTACTGGAAAAAGAACTTGCCACGCTGATAGAAAATCTGAAAGTCCCGGCTATGGCCTTAAAGATAAAGCCGGGCGATGTCGCGCGGGCGGAAGCAAGACTCGTGCAGGCGCAGGATGTGCTTAGAGACCTGCGCTCAAGGCTTGTGATGGCGGAATTCGAACAGAAAGCGTATGAAAACATCGAACGCGCCCCGCGTTTAAGGGCGTTATCCGTAGAAGAATCCAGCCAGATAAAAGCCAGGCTGGAAAAGCTGGAACATTTCGTTGAATCAATGAACAGGTTTATGTTAGAGCACAAGGTAACATCGGAGGTTGTGCAGTTCGAAGAAGCACCTCCCTCAATAGATATGTTATTGCCGTATGAACTTGCGAGAGATCTTGTTAGAACTACCGCCACATCGGCCCCCTCTGCAATACCGCCATCGAATGAAAGGTGGAATCTTCAGCAGACGATAGCGTATGTCGAAGGCGTAATAAAAGAATTCCATAGTCTTTATGTATGGAACGAAGCCAATAAAGCGTATATGGCCAGGGCCGTTGACCCGGAAACCGGTGAATCGCTGTGGACTAAAGAAGGTACTACGAGGCGAGACAAGGTGCTTACCGATCTTGAGGTTATCGCGTACAGGCTGGATGAACTTGACAGATTGAAAAAAGAGATAGAAGAAGCGGAGAAATTCAAGGTTGAGGTAGGGGTCTATATAGGAATAAGATTCGTAATCTATGATCCTACGGACACGACAGGCTGGGCGTGGCCGTCTGCTGTTAAGGCGGGGACCGAAGAATCCCGCGCCGAATACGAAAACGGAGTAAGAGACTACAACAGATTGAAAGCGGAAATAATAAGGGACGAGAACCTGTTAGGAGCCCTTGGCGCTTTAGCGGAACTCGCAGAACAGGAATTAAATAAATTTACGCGGGAAGTGCTTCCACGGTCCTCGGACTTTGAGGATGTAGCGAGAAGAGACAGGCTGGCGGAATTTTTAATACAGCTGTCGCAGGATATAGAAAGGATAACCAAGGAAATCAAGATAGCCCGCGAGAAACTTCCATACGCAATGGACAGAATAGGCCTGGTAACGGCGACGGATACAAGTGGCAGGGCCGTAAACATAAAACCGAGCCAGCTGACCACGGAGCAATTCAACAGGCTTTGGGATAGGATAAAATCCGAAGACCCTGCTCTAAACAGGCTCAAGGCTCTTCAGAGAAAAGCGGCCACGGAATACGGCTCGACGGATCTCCTGCATTCGAGGCTTTTACCCATTCTGGACGCGAAAGGCATCGCCGGCATACCTACTCTTCAGGGTTCCGCGGGCGTTACATGGACGGTTTATGATTCAGGACTGACCTCCGCAAATAGATTATTGGCATGGGTTGAGCTGCAGAAAAAGAACGCGTCTCTTATGGACATGACAGTAAGAGAGAGGAATAACCTGGAATTTATAATATTCATGCTTGAAGCGGCAGCGCAGCGGTTGAAAGGAGCAGAGGCCGCCAAGAGCGGATTCTATTCCGTAGATGACAGCGGCAACGTTGCTCGGGATTTACTGGCAAAAACATTAGACGATTTGGATAGGGGCGAAACCAATCTGGACGAATTGACGAGGATTGCTCAGAAGGCGCAGGAAGCGGTAAATGAATACGCCGCCGCCGTATCGCAGGTTAACGAGGCCGTGGAGAATTTCATCCTGTATCTTAATACAAGAGGAGTAGATTATAGGGATTATCTTGTGCCTGCGGAAGAATTGCCCGAGCCCGTCACGCCGCCGGCGACCGGCGAGGTCACCGTCGATATAACAAAAACGCCGCCTTTTATGGCCGAATATGAAGTACCGGCCGAAAGGATAAGAGAGAGCGACATAACAGGTGAAATAAATAACCTTCTGGAAAGTTTCAAGGTAAATGAGCGGCGCGGCGTGCTAGCCACAATGCCCTCTTCGAGATTTGCCGAAGTGCTTAAGAATATATGCAATGCCAGGGGTTATAATATTCATGAAGCGAAGATGCATCTTATAGGAATGTCAGAATGGGCGCAC
>MHFD01000043.1:11465-11835 GCA_001804045.1 Omnitrophica bacterium RBG_13_46_9 | reverse complement strand
GTTGATTTTTACTTTAAGTTAATATATAATAATGGGGATTACATCTATAGGCTTTCACAAAATTAATTTAGCCTATGATTACAGCGATTCCATCGTCGAGATGCAATCACTGTAATCTTATCTTTAATCGCTGTAATCATAATTTTGTGATGCCGTATACATCTAAAAAAAAGGAGGTCTGTATATGAAAAATCCGATTATCGTCGCCGTAATTATTTTGGCATTGATACTGGTTAGCGCAGTTTCTTTTGCGGCAAGCGGGAAATCGTCTTCCGACCTTTTGAAAGAGGGCCTTTTGGGGGCCGGCGCGGGCGCGGTAGGCGGGCTAGCTTCCGGCGGCAAAGGAGGCGATGTCTGGAAAGGCGCTCTT
>MHFD01000043.1:9116-11429 GCA_001804045.1 Omnitrophica bacterium RBG_13_46_9 | reverse complement strand
CTGGATTCTATCAGCGGCGAGCAGGTAAGTACGGTGAACCAGGTTGATTCAATGGGCGCTCAGGATGCGTATGGCGCCGGATATAAAGAAGGGTTCAATAACGGCTACAAACAAGGTTATACCCAGGGATATAAAGAAGGCCTCAAAGAGGGGGCAAAAAGTCAATAGCATAAGAGTTGAAACCGCGCGATATTGATTTTAAAATAGGGTGTTCTGATGAAACGGAACACCCTTTTTTGTAAAAATTAGCCGTTCATAGCATCGGTTGATCACAGAGATTTTTCCGCAAGAGGCGGACCTGCCTTTGGCAGAAGAATTATAGCGTCCCTTATAATGTAAAAAAATGTTGTTACTCATTATTTTTATAATAGGCGTTCTTATTACTTCAGGTTTATGCTCAATGGCTGAGGCGGCTATATTGAGTTTGCCTTTCACCAGGGCGAGAATACTGTACGAGAAGAAACAGAAAGGCTCTAGAGACCTTCTTTTCGTTAAAGAAAAAATTCACCAGGCCGTGGCAACCATCGTTATTCTCAATAATGCGGTCAATATCATCGGAGCGATATTTGTAGGGCATATGGCCGCGGCAATATTCGGGAACCAATTCCTGGGGATATTTTCAGCCGTTCTTACCTTTGCGATCGTAGTCATATCAGAAGTGATACCGAAAACGATAGGGGAACAGCATAAGGTGATCGTCTCTTTGGCCAGCGCGAAAATTCTGCGATTTTTGATGTGGCTTTTTAGTCCTTTCGTGAAAACCATAGGGATGCTTATGCGCCCTTTCGGAAAAGGCACGGGAAAATCGTGGGTGACGGAAGAAGAGATAAAAATCCTCCTGAGGTTTGGGAGGGACACCGGCACTGTTGAGGTTGACGAGGAGCGACTTATAGACAGGGTCTTTAAATTAAACGATTTAAAAGCAAATCAGATCATGAAGCCCATCGATAGGATATATGCCCTTGACGGCAATAAAACCCTCCTCGGGGAGAAGGAGCGCATAATAAACTCCCCCTATAGCCGGATCGCCGTATACGAAAAGGAAATGTCCAATATAGTAGGTATCTGCCAGCAGAGGGTTCTTCTAAAGGAGATAGCAAACGATAATTACGACTCATTGATAAAAGATTTTGTCTCAAAACCGATATTTGTAGGGGCAGAAGAGAAAGCCGATACACTGCTCGAAAAATTCCAGTCTTACCACCAGCATCTGTTTATTGTCCAGGAAAAAAATGCCGGAAACATAGGCATTATTACGATGGAAGACGTTTTGGAAGAGCTATTCGGCGAAATATACGACGAGAAAGACATCTCTATTCAGACAAAATAGGCGATTCGGCATATCCTGCCTGTCGGAAAAGAGACTGAATATGCGGGTCCGCAGGATAAGACAAAAAGAGAACTCGTTTACCGTGGTTAACATGGAAAACCTGTTGTAAAATAGGCAGAAATAATATAGGAATTTTATGAGAATAGGCTTTGTAGGATTGGGCAAACTCGGTCTGCCATGCGCGGTCGCCATCGGTTCAAAGGGGCATGATGTCATGGGATATGACATAAGGTCTGATTCAATGAACAAAAATCCACGCCCCTATAAAGAGACCGGCCCGGACGGTATTTCGGATTTCAACGTCTATTTAAAAGAAAGCCAGATTAAATTCGGTACTTTATCCGAAGTGGCCGATCATAGCGAAATGATATTCATCGCGGTCCAGACCCCTCATGACCCGCAATTTGAAGGCACGACGCGCCTCGAGGACGAAAGAAAGGATTTTAATTATAAGTTTCTGGTAGATGCAATAAAGGACCTCGCCTGCGTTATAAAGAAAGATACCATCGTAGCGGTTATTTCTACCGTGCTGCCAGGGACCATGCGGGAACACATTCTGCCGTGCATAAATGAACACATGAAGATCTGCTATAACCCGTTTTTTATAGCTATGGGGACTACGATACGCGATTTTTTGTACCCGGAATTTGTCTTATTCGGCGTTCACGACGAAAAGGCTGTTGAGAAGGCGGAGATTTTTTACCGGACAATAACGGATGCCCCGTTTTACAGGACTACTGTCGAGAATGCGGAACTGATAAAGGTCGCGTACAATACATTTATCGGCATGAAGATCGTTTTCGCAAATGTACTTATGGAAATGTGCCATAAGACGCACGGAACCGATGTTGATGAGGTAACAGGCGCGCTTAGACTCGCGCAGAGGCGCCTGATAAGCGATAGATATTTTTCGGGAGGCATGGGCGACGGCGGAGGATGTCATCCGCGGGACAATATCGCCATGTCATGGCTGGCACGCAAAC
>MHFD01000043.1:4486-9099 GCA_001804045.1 Omnitrophica bacterium RBG_13_46_9 | reverse complement strand
TGGTTTGAGAACATGATGTTGGCGCGCGAGAAACAGACGGGGTGGCTGGCGGATCTGATGGAGGAATACGATCTGCCGAAGGTGATATTGGGCAAGTCTTTTAAACCCGAAACAAATATTGTCACAGGAAGCCCTTCAGTTTTACTAAAGAATATTTTGGAAGAACGGGGCCATGAGGTCATGATGTATGACCCTTATGTGGACGAGAAAAGGCCTGAATTCAAACCAAGCGTATTTTTGATAGGGACAAAACACCCGGATTTTTTAGACTTCGATTTTCCGAAAGGTTCGGTGGTGATAGACCCTTGGCGGTATTTTCCAAAAAATAAAGAGCACATTAAGGTTATTTCGGTCGGCGTATCCGAATGAAAGCCCCTCTATTTTTTTAGATTCGATTTACGACTGTCGATTATCGCCTTAAGTTTTTTTGCTTCCTCTTCGCGCCTCGAATGTATTGCATGGAACAATAAATTATCCCTCCAGTACATCTTTGTCTGCTGGTCTGCGTCGCTTCCCTTGCGAAGAGGGCTGTATTGCCGATGTATTTTAAGCAGGGATTTTGCGAATGAGTAAAATGTCATATACGGGTGGATTATATGCATGTAAGGGATGTAATGCAGACGGCCAATCCGCTTGGCTATGTCCCAGATCCACGTATCGTTTACATAAAATTCGAAAACATCGGGGGTAAAATATCCGAGAGCCTCGTACCATACACGGCTTACTACGGGGAAGCACGCGCTGAATTCGGCTACCCTTATGTCGTTGAACCACATACAAAATATCCCATCCGGAAACTTTTTTGTTTCTTTGTCCAGTTGTATGTCCCAACCGTAATCAACATATACTTTGTCATCATTTGCCATGAACAGGAGTTCCCCTTTGCATTCACGGGCTAAGGCATTCCATGACTTTGAGATGTTCATGCGTTCTCCGACAATGGCCTCACACCTCATTAGCCGCCTGAATCTTTTCTTCGCCGCCCCAAGAAGGGCAAGGTAATCGTTTTTAAAAGGGTCGTCGGAGTCTATATAAAATAGAATTTCGATCCTTTCCGGGAAACGGACTGTCCGATGCACATTTAAGACCAGGCGCGCCGCATCCGTGGGATGGCCCCTTGTCGGACAGAGAAGAGATATGGTCTTCATGTCTGCGCCTGCGCTATCGTGTTTTTTTTGCAGCGTAAAAGCAAGATACGAATAAACAAATCTACAGGGGTAAAATATCAAACTCAGCAAGAGAAGACGCGCGCTTGCCAATATATGGTGCACATATTCATATATGCCTAATCTGATTAATATATCTCTGATGTTATTTATTATCATTTTTCAAAAGCGCTATATTCAACGCATATTTTCACTCTATGATATTATACCATATATCTTCCACCGCAATCTAAACCTTTTGACTTTGCACTATCGCGTTGTAAATATAATCGCGCGTCCTTTACCTATAAAATCTGTGCGAATCCGATTTACCCATGAACCAGAAAGCCACGCCTGTAAGGGCGCGGATGAATGGCTTTCGGTTCAGGGTTCCGCTCCACCGATAGAGCGGAACCCTGTAAAAAGAGAAGCCACCGCTGTAAGGCGGTGGAGCTTCACTCTATCATATACAGATTTTATCCTGCTATCAGTCTCGCCTGATGGCGGCGCTTACTTTAGGATTACGCCCCGCTCTGCAAAAAGCCGGTTAAAGGGGGATGAGACATAAAAGATGATCAGTTTTAAAATGAGAAATATAAGCATGCAAGAGAAGATACTTGCATTAAAGGATCTTTTCGGCATAATGAAACTAAGCCCGTTTTATCTTATCTGCCATATATTTTCCTCCTTTTTTATAGCGTTCTTCGACGGCCTTTCAGTAGGCCTTCTTGCGCCCTTGGCAAAAGGGATCATTGAGGCGAATTTCAATTTCCTGGAGAACGTGCCCATTTTTAAAACTGTCATATCCCGTTTCCCTAACTTGATAAAAAGCGCCCCCGTCAGATCGCTATTTATACTGCTTGTAGTCGTGATTTTCATATCTTCGGTAACCAAGAACTTACTCAGTTATTTCGTGGGTCTATATGATTCGTATGAACGGGAAAAATATCTTTTTAACCTGAAAAAATTTGTTTTTGAGAGATATCTGAGTTTCGGAAAGCTTTTTTTTGACAAGACAAGCCACGGGCATTTAAGCCGGATACTTAATTTCTGCGAAAAGATAGCGGAACATATTTCTTCTTTTGTCAATAGGGTATTTACGGTGTTTTTTACCCTTCTTATCTATGTCTGCATAATGGTTTTTATTTCGTGGAAACTCACGATCTTCGCAATAATCGTCTTTTTTATCATGGAGCGGTCAATAAAATGGCTCATCAGGAAGATCGAGAAGACAGCGCAATACCAGGCCGAAACGCTATTTCAACTTAGTCATGAGACATTCAACGTCCTTTCCTGCATACCCCTGATAAAAGCCTACGGCAGGGAGGATAGCGCGAAGATCAGATTCAACCATATAAATACGCAGCTAAGACAGGCTAATTTCAGTATGTCAAAGAAACAGAGACTGATAGAGCCTTTTCAGGAGACAATTATTCTTACCGCACTTTTGCTGCTGATCTCAGCGGCTGCTCTTATATTTGTGAGGGGTAAATTGGGTGAAATATCCGGATTTCTGGTTTTCTTTTATCTTCTAAGGAGAAGCCTGCCCCTTTTTATAGCTTTTAACGATGCCAGGGCATATATAGTGGGGATAAAACCCATGGTTAGGGCTGTATTGAAGATCGCGGATGACAGGGGCAAGTTTTTTGTGCCCGATGGGAATAAAATATTTACAGGTTTAAAAGATAAAATCGAGCTTAATCACCTGAATTTTTATTATATGAGGGATGTCCCCGTGCTAAGGGACCTCAGTTTTTCTATCGAAAAAGGCAAGATGACAGCCCTTGTAGGTCCTACCGGAGCGGGCAAGACGACGATTATAAATCTTCTCCTGCGCTTTTATGAATGTCCGCGTGCCAGCATCCTTATTGACAATTCCGACATAAGAGAACTCAGTTCAAAATCGTTATTACGTTATATGGCGATGGTAAGCCAGGATATTTTACTTTTTAACGATACCCTTAGATATAATATAACATTCGGAATCGACGAGAAAATTAGCGAGGAAAAGCTTATAGAGATAGCGAAAAAAGCGAGACTTTACGATCTTATAGTCAAGTTACCCAATGGTTTTGATACGGAAATAGGCGATATGGGCATTAAGCTGTCTGGAGGGGAAAAGCAGAGGGTATCGATCGCCCGGGCGTTCTTAAAGAGAGCGGAGATATTGATCCTCGATGAAGCGACAAGCTCTCTCGACTCTTATACCGAAAGGCTTATTCAGGAGGCGATCGAAGAGGCGGTAAAGGGCAGGACCACAATTGTCATAGCGCACAGACTTTCCACGGTAAGAAACGCCGATAAAATTGTAGTAATAGAAGATGGCAGGCTCATCGAAGAGGGCACATTGCACGAACTGCTGGAAAGAAAAGGTAGATTTTACGATTACTGGCAGGAGCAGAAATTCTACTAAAGCGCGCATAAACACCGGTCAAGGGTGAATCAGGATACGGCGGGTATTAAATATAAAATATGTTTACTCCCAAAGATCTCAGGGGTAGCGACATGGTTACCCCTTTAATTTCAACCGCCCCACGGTTTTTAATTCTTGGCGGAGGAGCCGTAGTTTCCGAATACTATATTCCCGCACTGCGTGCATTAAAGTGCGCGGAGAAAGCGGTAGTCGTAGATGCTTCAGACCTTTCCCTCCAGGCTCTCAGCAATAAGTACCACAATATAAACGTTATACGGAGTGATTTTAGGGATTTTCTGGATAGCCTGTCGGGCCACGAAAAATTTGACGCGGCTATCATCGCACTCCCCAATCGTTTCCACGAAGAGGCCGTTACAGGGGCCCTAAACCGCGGGTTGCACGTTTTATGCGAAAAGCCGTTAGCCTTAACGCGCGCCGCCTGTTTTCGGATGGCGGACCTGTCCGAAAGCGCAAATCGCATCTTGGCCGTAGGCATGGTACGGCGTTTACTTCCCAGCGTCTCTGCTTTGCGCGAAGCCATGGCTCGAAAGATGATCGGTAGCATTGTCAGCATAGACATTGAGGACGGTGCGCCCTATCCGTGGTTATCTGATTCCGGCTCTTTCTTTCAGCCTGAAAATGGCGGCGTTTTGGCGGATATGGGCGTTCACTACCTAGATTTTGTTGGGCACCTTATCGGTGGGCTTATTCCGGTTGGATATCGGGATGACGCGGCCGGTGGCGTGGAAGCGAACGCAGAATTTCACCTGAAAACAGAATCTGGCATTACCGTGTGCCTGGCCCTGTCCAGGACACATACCTTGCGCAATACCGCTATATTCCGGGGTGAATACGGAGAGCTGATTATTGAAAAAAATACATTCGATATCTGTCAATGGCTACCTCAGGATTCTACATTGTCCGCCGAACTACGGCCAAGAGTTCCGTTTACTTCCGGCAATTGGCCGTTGACTTTCGACTCATGTTTTATTGAACAGTTCTCGCGTTTTACCCGGTCCGTCCAGGGACTTCCCGTAGAGTATGTTACCGCAAAA
>MHFD01000043.1:4216-4453 GCA_001804045.1 Omnitrophica bacterium RBG_13_46_9 | reverse complement strand
TTCCTGTTTCCATGCCGCGCGTCAATTTGCTGGATTATGCGGAAGTGAAAAAAATTATGAGCGGCGCGCACTACGTGTTCCACCTGGCGTATGGCAGGGATGGGACCAGGGCTCAGTGCGCCCGCATGACTATAGAAGGCACGAAGAATGTGGTCGAAGCTGCTATTGAAACAGGCGTTGAAAGCGTGGTGGTATTAAGTACCATGTATGTTTTCGGACATCCCAATACGAAAGATA
>MHFD01000043.1:2370-4198 GCA_001804045.1 Omnitrophica bacterium RBG_13_46_9 | reverse complement strand
CCTATTCCCCGACAGGAGGGGAATATGGAAGGAGTAAGGCTAAGATGGAGAGATGGTGCCTCAAACGCGCCTGTTCATCAGGGCCTACCCGGATCGTGGTTTTGAATCCTTCGTGTGTTTACGGTACAGGCGGAAAAGCGTACACAGAATTGCCGGTTAAGATGGCAAAAGACGGCAGATTTTGTTTGATTGAGAACGGACGCGGAATTGCAAACCATACATTTGTAGAGAATCTTTTAGACGCTATATTGATAGCCGCGGACTGCAAAAAGGCACATGGTGAGCGTTTTATTATAAATGACGGCTCTGTCTCTTGGCGCGATTTCCTTGCGCCCTTTTTGGGTTCGTATGCACAGGGGATCCCGAATTATACCAGAAAACAGTTACGCGCGCTTCAGGACAGAGTCCCTAGACCGACTTTAACGGATGTCCTTCGGCTATTGATGAAAACTTCGTTATTTTACAATGTTGCGCGGGTCGCCAAGGAGTGGGCTCCCAAACTTGTAGAAAGAGCCCGTGGATCAACCAATGCGCCCTTAGCCGTTACAGATGGAAAAGATGCAGGTGATTCCGCGCCCCCTATCTGGTTAGCCGATCTTTTTGGTCCGACCACGACAGTTTTCTCTTCCGATAAAGCGCGGCGCATTCTTGGCTGGCAACCTCGGTTTGATCTGGAGGAAGGGCAGAGGATCACAGTGACGTGGCTGCGTTCCATCGGGTTATAGGGCATCGCAAAAATCATCAATTGGCTATAAGGTTAATTCAGGAGAATTAAAGGATGGCAAGTTTATTCTTACGCAAACTTTTTAAAAAAATGGGGATTCTGGGGGTATTAAAATCTATCAAAAGAAAATTTGTCTATATGGAATACGGTTTTATGCCCTGCACGCCGCATCTTTTGATAGCGGTAAACAGGGGCTTGCGTTGGTGCGTGGAGAATGGCACAGCCGAGGGGAGCGACTTTCTTGAGTTTGGCATCTTTCGCGGTTTCACATTTTGGTATACCCAGGCCCTGGCCCGTGACATGGGGATCAGAGATATGAGATTTTTTGGATTTGACTCATTTTTCGGGTTACCCCCTTTAGCCGAAACCGATAAAAACGGTGAATTTAAAGAAGGGGCGTACTATTCTACGCGCCAAGATACCGAAAAGTTTTTGACACAATATGGTGTAGATTGGGCGAAAACGTTCCTTGTGGAAGGATGGTTTGAGAAAACGCTTACGCCGGCTACGGCAAAGAAACACGGTTTAAGGAAATGCGCCTTGTGCGTTATAGATTGTGATCTTTATGAGTCCGCCCGTGAAGCGCTGGCGTTTGTGGAGCCGTTCTTGCGCAGCCGCTCGGTTGTCCTTTTTGATGATTGGGGCAATTTCAATAATGACCCAGACAAAGGGGAACAGAGGGCCTTTTCCGAGTTTCTTAAGAAAAACACACATATTAAAGCGGAGCCGTTCGTGGAATTCGGCGGTCACGGCAAAGGGTTTGTCCTGGACATACAGGATAGGTAGCCACTATGCATTCTTTAGCCACCTCGGTTATTATTCCGTCTTTCAATGCGCGAAACTGGATCAGGAAGACACTAAAGAGCGTGTTGGTTCAGGAAATCGCCGGAATCGAGATTATCGTTGTCGACGACGGATCGACTGACGGCGGCGCCGAAATAATCGAAAAGGAATTTCCGTACGTACATCTGGTAAGGACGAAAAACCAGGGTCCGAGTAAAGCCAGAAATCTGGGAACAAAATTGGCAAAAGGAGAGTTTATCCAATATCTCGATGCAGACGATCTGTTAGCTCCGGGAAAAATAAGGACACAGCTAAATGCCC
>MHFD01000043.1:2052-2356 GCA_001804045.1 Omnitrophica bacterium RBG_13_46_9 | reverse complement strand
GGGGAAATTGCTTACGGCGACTGGCAGAAGCTGGTAGAAACCGCGGACGGCGAATACGTTAACGGAGACACGATAAAAAGAGAGATGCGAAACCCGGAAATAGATTTATTTACGGATTTCTGGTGTCCGCCGGCTGTTTATCTATTTAAGCGCTCAATAGTGGAAAAGGTGGGAGGATGGAACGAGGGTTTGCCGGTTATACAGGATGCCAGGTTCGCGCTGGACTGCGCCTTGCGGAGAGGCCTGTTTGTG
This sequence comes from Omnitrophica bacterium RBG_13_46_9, assembly GCA_001804045.1. Classification (GTDB taxonomy): domain Bacteria; phylum Omnitrophota; class Gorgyraeia; order JABMRN01; family RBG-13-46-9; genus RBG-13-46-9. The sequence goes on along the minus strand of MHFD01000043.1, from coordinate 2,104 downwards.
TATTGCCCGGGAATCATGGCGTACTATCGTGTGCACTCCGCTGATTCCGTCT
>MHFD01000043.1:1808-1971 GCA_001804045.1 Omnitrophica bacterium RBG_13_46_9 | reverse complement strand
GCATAAGCCAAGAGCGCAGAAACGCTCTTTTGAAAGTGTATGGATATGTAGCAAGGTCAAGTTTCGAGAAGGACCATAAGACATTCGAAATCGCATACCAATCGTTAATAAGATTGGATCCGGGCTATGTCCCTGAAAAGCCCGGACATTTGAGGATAGCCTC
>MHFD01000043.1:0-1618 GCA_001804045.1 Omnitrophica bacterium RBG_13_46_9 | reverse complement strand
GTGACCTGCGCCAGGGGGTCAATGGTATATTTTGGCAAGGTTCCGTGTTACGGCAAAGTAAGACCTTATCGCTGCGCGCCTTGTTACCTGCACAGGCGCGGCTTGCCTATGCTCGTCGGGATTACGGCGACGGCACTTAGCCCTGTTTTAAAAAGACTATTCAGGAGGATGGACAACCGGTTAGGCACTGTTTTTGGGATAAGAGATTTTATTGTTGTTAGAATAAGAAATTTTGAAAAGTTATGCAATATATCTGACCGGATTGTCGCGGTTTCGCAGTGGCTTTATGATGTACTGCGCCAGAACGGCGTACCCGCAAACAAAATATACCTTTCCAGACACGGACTCAATTTAGATAGATTTGTTAGACCCGAAACCATGCCTGAAAAAGAGGCCTCCGGGGCGCTAAAGGTCGGATACATAGGTCGTCTTAACTTAATGAAAGGGATCGGTGTCCTGATCGAAGCGGTTAAAAGGTTGCCCAGAACGGTTCCTGTCGAGCTCAGGTTATACGGCAGGATCAATGACCAGGATGATCGAGCATGTTTTCAAAAACTGCAAAAAATAACCGATAAAGATGATCGCATCGTATTTGGCGAAGAGATAACGGATGAAAATCGCCAGGCTATATTCAGCGAGCTGGATGCAATAGCCGTGCCGTCACTTTGGCTTGAGGCAGGGCCGTTTGTTGTTTTGGAGGCGTTTGCTTTCGGCATTCCGGTTATCGGCAGCAGACTGGGAGGCATAGCCGAACTGGTTACGCACGGAGTAAACGGACTATTGGTGGAGGCAGGTAATATCGGCGCATGGGCCGAGGCCATAAAAAAAGTTTCGTTAAACAGAAAATTACTGAAAGATTTAGCAGGCGGTATCCAGCCTGTGCGTACCACCAGAGAGGTCGCAGATGATATGGTCAGCGTTTACAGGGATATCCTGGGTTTGATTTAATTTATGAAAATGACAACCATGCAGTCTGGCATACTTGTTTCGACCACCGACTTGCGGCAAAGCTTGATGAGTATTTTAAAGGGATTGGACGAGGCCTTATTGCTTAAAGAAGTTGTTACGACAGTGGCGATCGACCCCGATAATATTTTGGGTAAATGCGTAATGGCTGTCCGCAACATCATTCCCTCCGGTTTTGCGAAAGGCATCGATCGGCGGATTCTGCCCGAATTTCTCAGAGGAAAATCAAATTTTATTTTTATCCGGGAACTGGCGCGCTTGGTAGCAAGCAAGCTGGCAAGCGATGTTTTTACTCATAGGGTATGGTTATGGGCGGAGCTGGGTTTTGATCGGGAAGTTGCCAGAAGATTTAGCGGACATTTCCGCTATATTTACGGAATGGAGCACAGCTCTTTGGAAACTTTTGCCAGACAGAAAGAGCTTGGCGGGTCATGTATTCTCCGCCAGGTAATGTCGCATGGCCGCACCTCTATCAATATCATTAAAGACGAAATAGAAAAATTTCCGGAATATAGCACGCCTTATCTTAGGTTATTTCCGGGGGATATAGAAAGATCGGTATTGCGCAAAGAAGCGGAATATCGGCTTGCGGACCTGATTATCGCGAATTCCCGCTTTGTCAGAGATAGCTTTGTGAAGGAAGGGGTTAATC
>MHFD01000042.1:19504-24092 GCA_001804045.1 Omnitrophica bacterium RBG_13_46_9 | reverse complement strand
AACCATGTGGTACCCATGTAGCTTCGTGAGTTTAGAACATTTGAATTTATGATTTCGAATTTGTTTCGGATTTAGAATTTTAGCGTTTCCGGGAAACATAAAAAAGTGTTACCTAATTACTGAGCATTAACAACGGCCCTAAAGAGATTTCCGTGAGGGGCTGTTTAGATATAAGAAAGGAGGGGAAATGAAAAAAATCTCGACATTGTTGGCTGCGCTTTTTATGGTAAGCTGCATTCTTATCTCCTATCACGGTTACGCTGCTACGGCATCAAAAGAAGAGATAATCGAGAACGCAAAGAATGCTCTTAAAGCGAGCGGAGCGGACCTTAAGGGGGTAAACGTTATCTATGATGACGGCAATACATTTTGGCAGTGTAGAATCGCCTATCTAGAGCAGGATACTTCTCAGAATCATGGTATACTTCCGCACGGAATTTTAAAAGACAAAAACTATCAGGTAGTTTTCTTCGACTTTGTCGAAAGTTCTCCGGTAGGGGATACCTGGGTCTTTATGGACCCGGATACGGGCGACGTTATAGGTATATACGAGGAAAAATAATATCTTTCACCCGGAAGAATAAGGCTAAAAAGGCCCTGTCTGTAAAGCAGGGCCTTTTTACCGGATCCGAACCGTCTCTACCGTTGAAACGCGAGCCGGACATAATCCTTTTCTTGATATGTTATTTTTCCGCTGTCAAATCGTTTTTTATGTAAGTGTTTTCTCCGCAAATCGTTATGCCGTTTTCCTCTAATTCCTTATTGTTTTCCTCGATAAGCGACAATACGTCCATCTTAGACGAGAATTCCTGGATATCGCCTCCGATAAGATAAGAACCCTGCCAATCTATTCTCCTTCCCTCTGTGTCATACTCGTAAGTATGCAAAAGATCAGCCGGATTCATATCGACGCTTGAGTATGAATACACAAAACGCGGCCTGTCGGAATCTTCGCCGTCATAATACTCGTAGAGAAAAGCTCTTTCTCCGCGCGCATTAGCTTCCGTAAATATCTTAGAGCTTATTATTCTGCCTTGAGCGTCATAATTGTATTCCGCCACTCTATCCTTAAGCTGCATGCCGTAAGCAGAATATGACGTTACGGTATTAAACTGAACCGAGTCGGGGTAATAGGTATAATTAAAAGCTATTTCTCCCTTCTCGTTTTCGGATTCTTTATGTGAGATATCCATCCGAGGGCAACCCATATCATTCCATGGTTCATTTACAGGCTCGTCTATATAGTGGTAATACGCATTCCCATACTCATCGGCCGAAGGCAGGGTCCTGGATTCCATTCTTTTCTCGCTATCAGGCGATGTTGGATTATAGTATGTGACCGCTCCCTGCCAGTTGTCATATCTCACATAATTTATGAATTTTGGATTATTGGGATCGCTGTAATCTATTCCGCCCCACACCCATCTTCCGAATCTGTCATAGGTCTGACCTTTATAGCTGTAAAGATAGGCCTCGTCGTACTCCCAGATCTGGTATTTAAAATGTCCGTATTCCATCTTCTCCCTTCCGTGTTCGGGAGGCGCTACACGCTCGCCCGATGCGTCGATGCCGCGCCAGTTGTCATATTCATTTAAATAGTATTTATAGTAATAATCATCGACGCCGACCTGGCTCGCGTCCCATATCTCGGACTTTCTGAACCATGTATCGATATAATAGGTCACTTTCCATGTCCTTCCGTCCGGTTTCGGGGTTCCGTCCGTTTCAAACTCTTCGGTTAAAACGGGGTTGCTCAATGTAGGCACGTGTATGCTCGTGTCAAATGTCGCCGTATGATAACCCCCCTTTACGGAAACAATATCGGTCTCGCCATAATATTCATACGCATACGCCATTTGGCCATATTCATCGGCTATCCTTCTTACGGCAACGTCTATCCGCCCATTTTTGTCGTAATGATAATAGACGAAATCCGGACTGCCCGTAACAGGACCACTTACAGATTCAAGCGCCCCCGTATCCGGATAATATGTGTAGACCGTCCCATAAAACCACTCCCTTGCCTCCTGCAGCTCTCTGGCGTCAAGGATATTTCCTTTATCATCCCAAAAGAGAAGCCCGTCATACTCATGATTTGCAAGCGCGTCCATCTTGTCCAATACATAAGTCGGGTCCAGTTCGCCCGCTATTATAGGCTTACCGTTTATGTAATTGGGCGCGTTAAAATACAATAGTTCATCGTTCAGAATGCTTAACTCAAGGAGGCTGGACTCATTAAAGTTTAAGTCTTCACAGTCATTGCTGTGCCATTTTACCGAACTGTCGTAATAATGGAATTGGTAAATGTCCAGGGACGCGTTATCCCCGTCCGGAAGAGCGTTGTCATAAACGATCCAGTTATTTACCATATCCCCTTTTGTAAGGCTGCCTACGGTGACGCTTGCGCGTTTGCCGAGCGCGTCTGTCTCCTCATGTATCATCTCGACAAATTTTCTTATAAAATCCTGCATCTCATCCGTGGATACGATGCCCAGATGCCCCTCGCATGACATCTCCGGCTCATTTATGATATCCCAGGCATATATCGAATCGTTCGTGCCAAACTGTTGTATAAACGGCCTGAAAAGCTCCAAGAGCCATTCCGCTTTAGTCTTGCCGTTATACTCTGCTTGTTCGGCTATGATATCACTGTGCTCATCCGCAATGTCATCCTCGTAACCGTCAGCCATTCTATAGTCAAACAAAGTGGGTATCAATTTTATATTCAGCTCATTTGCCACGTCTATAAGCATCTGCATATCTCTGTAAACCAGCTTATCCCCGGTGATTTCTTCCGTGAAACTTAAAGGCACCCCGTTAGAATCAAAATTGATGCCTGATCTCAAATCCGTGAACAAGAAAAGCCTTACATAACCGGGGTCCCCGTCTGTCCCTTCCCATTTTTTCATCCGTGACCGTAACTCTTCGTATCCCGTAAGCCTTTCCCAGCTGTCCTGTTGCCTTACGTGAGAAAAACCATAGTGGTTATCGTCATATCTTATGCCCAGATCCTCGCCATAACGTACCCAGGGTAGACTGCCCATCTTAATAAATACGTCATCCTGCACGGAAACCCTTTTTTCGATAAGTGCGCCGTCTGACCTATAAGTGAGTGTCTGCGAAACGGTATCGGTATTCCCGTAATACTTGAAAACCTTATAGCTTCCGTCTGAATAAGTTACTCTGGCAAGACGGCCATGCTCTTCGTAAGGCGTGATCGATGGGAACCCCGTTAGCAGCGCGCTTAAATCATCCTTATAGTCGCCGCCCGCATAATTATTGATGTATGTTTTGAGCGAAGCCATGCCGGTTATGCCCATCCCGCCTAGGTCCTGGGCATCAAGCCAAACAAGGAAAAGCTTAAAGTCCCCGCCTGAGGCCTGCGCAATAATGTCACTCAGAAAATTTTCCGGTTTTTCTTCGGGATAAAATGCTTCGTCCATATAATCATAAATTTTTTCCGTAGCCTCTTCCGCCCGCCTTAAAGCGTAACGTGGGTCTAAAACTTCGCTCCCGAAATCGCTGGAAGATTCAAACACGGTCTTTACGCGTCCCGAAGAATAATAAGTAAAGGGGTAGCCCTGCGAGTTTAAGCCCGGTTCCGCCACCGGAAAATGCGGGGTGATGTTGTAGATGCTGTATTTGGCGAGGTCTATTTCGCTTACACTATCCCAATTTATGCCTGTTTCCAGATCCAGATCACCAGCATTGACATACACTTGCCTCTTTTTAAGCTGCGTCCCGCAGTATTCATCGCGAACAAAGACTATTTCTCCGCCGGTGCCGAACTCAAATTTTCCCCAGGGGTCACCCGATGCCGGCGAGTCTTCGTAATAGTACATAGTAACGGTCGGGGCGCCCGGATTCTCGTTGTATATTTTCCGGTATATGACGTTCTCATTTCTGTTTATAACCGTAACGGGCATCGCCTCTGACGGCGTATATTCCTTTACTATGCCCGGATCGCCGTCCACGCAGTATATCCTTTCCCTTATTGCTTCTCCAGTATTACCCCTGAAATATTCATGCGCCGACAGGAAACCCCAATCCCCTCTTCCGTGAAGGGCGTCGGTATTCCCATTTGTTTCATAAACTATTTCCTTTTTCAATTCATCTTCCATGACATCTACTCGGACCTCGTTTCCTAACCCGCATTCATAAATCCCGGCATACTCATTAACCGTTACTTTCCCGTTGGCGTCATCCCATTCATATGTAGCATATATATTATCTGAGGGATTATAGATAAGGCTGACCCTCCCTTCCTGGGTATCATAATATTCGATGACTTCGCCGTCTTCATGCATGTCCCTTTTTATATTGCCGGATAAGTACATGCTGAAGGAATACTTTTTTGCGATGGATATGCCGCCGCCCCCGTGCCATGCCGCGTCGCCATAAGAATCCATGGCAAGAGTATCGTCTTCGCAATTATCCGCGACACGCATCTTTGAAATCCCGTCGTAATAATATACGCCGTCATTCTCTATCCATAGCAACTTACCGTCGTCCGTGAATCTGACCGAGTCCAGGCCCACCCCCAAGAAAGGGCTGGTTGAAAGCTCGGTTATATTAACCCCATCGTATA
>MHFD01000042.1:10783-19485 GCA_001804045.1 Omnitrophica bacterium RBG_13_46_9 | reverse complement strand
GCCTGTCAGACTCCTAAGCCATGCGGCTTTTCCGTCTTCACTTAAGATATGGTTGACATTTTCGTAATAAACGTCATTGGTAATGCGGGTGACCGATTTGGAATCGCTGTCATATAGGTAAATATTATAAGGTGAACCGCCCTTCCATAATACGTCGCCCCTCATGTTTATCCTGGGGTCATAGTCATTATGGTCACTATTGGAAATATTGGTTATCGAGCCGTCGGATGATTTGTAAAGGTATATATCGTAATCATGCCCATCCCAGCCGAGCCATGCGGCGTCCCCTGTTTCGTTCACATGCGGATCCCAACCGGTCCTGTAGCCATCCCCTGAGAGCGTGATTACGGACCCATCTGTGTATCTGTATAAATATAGATTGCCGGCGTATCCCAGGCACCTGTCCTGCCATATTATGTCGCCGTTACCGTTTTTATTAATATTCGGATTTTCATCGTTATAGTCGTTATCCGTGATCCGGATTATCGTCCCGCTTTGGGCTCTATACATGTATATTTCCCAATCATGCCCGTCATACTGCTCCCATACGACATCGCCGCTATTATTTATTAGAGGGTCCAGCCCCCTACTCTGGGAAAGCGTTACCACAGAGCAGTCCGAGGCCTTATACAGATATATCGCGTACCCCCCTTCTATGCTATCTGCCATCCACATGACATCGCCGCGGGAATTTATCTGCGGCCTTCTATCGTTGCGGCTATTTGAAGAAAGTTTGGTTATGCTCCCGTCCGTCTTCCTATATCGATATATCTCATAATCCTCTCCATCCCACGCGTCCCATGCCATGTCGCCGTTCGGGTTAATGCTTATTTCGTAATTACTGTCTGCTTCCCCCGTTACGACAGCATATGATATATATCGATTGTCTCCCTCGAATAAAGTCACGGAGACAAGATTCCCAAATTCGTCATACTCATAACGGGCGTACGGCTTTGTCCTTTCCGCATCTTTGAAGGAATCTTTGTAACGCACGCTATCTGTATCCCCGAAGTAAATATAGCTAAACGCAACTTCTCCTATCTCGTTGGCATCCTTAAGAACGGAAGCGTCCATCCTTCCGTGCGGGCTTCCCAGCCTCTCTTCGTCAATATAATGGTAGTAGATATTTCCTTCAACATCCGGTTCCTGCAGGGTCATGGATTCGACTCTTTGGGACTCTTTATAATAGGTATATATCCTCTCGAAGGCGCCATGCGGATACAGCGCGCCTGATTCGAACAGGCCCGCTATTTCGAGCAGCCGTGCCCTGTAATTCTGCGAGCCCCTGTTATAATTTTCATACCTCAAAGCCCATAGCATTATGCCGCTCATCTCGTCAAAACGCTGTTCCCCTCTTTTATAAGTCGCGGAATATATGCATTCACATACTGTTATGGTATCGTTCTTCCTGTCATAGATATACTCGGTGGCATTGGGCCCATACAACCAGAGTTTGGAAGAGTCGAGGACTACATCAAGCCTGAAACCGCCGGAATCGGATAAGGCCTCGACATGTTCCCTGAATCTGTCCTGATAATATAGCAGGCCCGACTGTAAATTATTCGCCAATTCCTCTATTTTTTCCTCATAGCCCAAAGACCCCTGGCTGTAATATCCCCTTAAAATCGAAAGCATGTTATTCTTTTGCATAACGTATACGCCGTAATGTTCGGTCCATGTATACCGGCCAAGGGGCTGTCCGGCGGGATAGGCGGTTATGGAGCCTATTTCCCTATTATAGGTATATTCGTTAACATATGGGTTATCGGGGCTCAATCCTATTTCTTTTATAGAAAGGCTTGTGGCGTCGAATACTATTTCTATCCTTTTGTCCCCGGGATTCTCCATCCATATCTCTTCCCTCGGTGCGTAAAGATGCACTATTTTTTTATCCATATCTCCATCGCTGTCACAGCAAGAGGTAGTCATAAGGGTATTGAGTATCGGATCAGAGGGTTCTGAATAATCCGCTGTTTCATATCCTTTTTTCACAGATATAATTTCTGTCCCTGCGTAGTAAGCGCAATAATAAGCCTTTACGCCGTCCGTGTCGGGATTGGCCCTTATCTGTTTATCGCTCCTTCCATATCCTCTGCCATTGAAGTCTTCGTTTATATAATGATAATACACGTTCCCATAAGTGTCGGGAGACGTTAAGGTTTTGGACTCCATAAAACCCGTATCAGTATAATAGGTGTATTTGGGTTCATCCGCCGTCTTCTTTTTTGGAGGGCGGTCATTCTTGGCTTTATTGTCTGCCGCGGCACCTTTGAGAATATAGTAAAGCCCTCTCTCGTACAGTTTCTTTATAAACGTATTTACGTAGGACAGCTCCTGGCTCTTTTGCGCATTAGTCTTCTTTGTGGTATCAAACAGCTCCTTTCCTGCTATTTTTTCCGTATAATTTTTATATTGCTCGTTATATACTTCCAGAGGCGTGTTCTGCGCCGCAGGATAGGCGCGGGGACACAGAAAAACCGAGGTCAAGAATACAAGCGGGAAAATCTTTGAAATTAATCGTGTTATCATGATAACCCTCCTTTTTGTGCCGTTCTTTTAAGAATTATTTAATCTAATAATGAATATACACCAAAAGGAGGGTTGTTTGGTGACCTGCGGGCAAAAGATATGTTAAAGTTATGTGACTAGATTTCGAGTTTATATCCTGCGGCGCGCACGCTTTTCAGATATCTGGGCCTGGAGGGATTATCCTCGATCTTCCTTCTTATTCTTACCATAAAAGTATCCACCGTGCGCGTTAGGGGGGAGCTCTCATATCCCCAGATGACATCGAGAAGGTCATTGCGGGACACGACTTCGCCTTTCCTGTTTATGAAATACCTGAGTATCTCGACTTCCTTCTTGGTAAGGGGTATCTTTTTGTTTTTCTTCAAGACTTCCATTTTCGGAAAATCTATCTTTATACTGCCAAAGCTAAAAACCTGCGTACGCTCGGTCTTTGCGTGCCTGTGGGCCTCTACCCTTTTTAAACATGTTTTGATGCGCGCTGCCAGCTCTTTAACGCTGAAAGGTTTTGTCATGTAATCGTCCGCTCCCAGCTCAAGCCCTGTAAGCTTATCCGCTTCCTTCTTCTTGGCGCTAAGTATTATGACCGGCAGTATGATCTTCTTCTTTTTTATCTTGCCGCATATCTCAAATCCGTCCGCATCGGGAAGCATGATGTCGAGAATGACCAGGTCCATGGCTTCATTTAAAGCGAGCTCGAGTCCCGACTGGCCGTCTCTGGCCACGACCACAACATACCCCTCTTCTTCCAGGGCGTCCCTTACAATCTGTACTATATACCTGTCGTCTTCTATGATAAGAATTTTCTTCACCGCGCCTCCTTATGACCTATCTAACGGGTAAAATTACCGTAAATGTGCTTCCTTTTCCCGGGCTTGATTCAACGCCGATTTTGCCGCCATGCGCCTCGACTATGTTCTTTACTGCAAAAAGCCCCAACCCAATACCCTGTATTTTCTTAACCTCTTTATCATCCGTCCGGTAAAACTTTTTGAATATCTTTTTCAGCTGAGACGGATGTATGCCTATGCCGCGATCTTTGATCGATATCTTGATGTCTTCGCGCTCTTTACAAACGCCTACCTCTATCCTTTTATCCTTCAGGGAATACTTGTCGGCGTTACTTAATAGATTGATTATCACCTGGATAAAAGCCTCTTCGTCGATTTCAAGGGATAAAGCATCGCCCTTTACATCCAGGGTAACGTCAAGGTTTTCGCAATGGCTTTCTCTTTTGTATATCTCTATGGCCCTTTTTACAACGGGCACGATTTCGGTCTTCTTTAAGGAATACGGGTTTTTCTTTTTAGATCTTTTAAAATCCAGTATCTTATATATGTAGCTGTTCAGCCTCTCGGCTCCGCCGGCGATTGTCTTATAATATTCCTTCCGTTTTTCTTCCGTTTTTGCCCCTCCGTCCAGCAGGACTTCGGCCGATGCCATAATAGCTGACAAAGGCACGCTGAGATCGTGCGTTATGCTAGCTGTAAAATCCTCTCGCATCTCTCGCATCTTAATAGAATTCTTTATGGTAAAAATGATCAGAATAACGCTCAATAGGAATAGGGTACCTGACAACCCGTAAAACATGGCTTCTTCCGCTTTTCTCAAGAGTTCTTTTCTTTCTCTTTCCGCGATAATCGAGATCGTCCTTGCCTCATCCTTTGCGGGATCGAATATCAGGCCATCCGCGTTTCTGCCCTCAGGATCCGTGACCCTGAAATAGAATCCCCACCCGCCCCATTTCTGGCTTATCCTAAGAAGCACCTCGTTCCACCCTTTCTCAAGAGCGACTTCCACGATGTCGTTATCCAGGGAGGGCAGCCTCTGCTCCGGGTTATCCCACACGATTTTCCTGTTGACCCGCACCGTAACGCCATCGTCGCTGCCTATCTTAAATAGCGCCTTATCTTTTTTTGGGGAGTATATATAAGTCAGGGCATAAGCGCAAGCATGAGCCTGAGGCAAAAAGACATTGCCAAGATTTACATAACCGTAATCCTCATATTCATAAGGCCTGAACCATTTAAATATCTCCCCTGTCCCGGATGCATATTCTTTTGTCGTATCCGGATCTTCGACGATCTCTTCTTCTATATCGCTTGCGTATTCCCCGTCTCTGAACGGCCCCATAAAAAACCAATCTTTTATAAGCTGTTTTTTTCTGGCTAGCTCGATGCCGTCTATCCTTTTCATCCCGTATAAGGTCCAGCTATTCAAGGGCGCCATCTGGTATGCCTTTTTATATGAGATTATAGCCTTATCATAGTCGCCCAGCAACTCGTAAGCCAATCCTATATTCGTATATACGCCGGCATCCTGGGTTTTAAGCCTTATAGCCTTCTCAAGATTGTTCATGGCGAGTTTTGGATTATTCAATTCGTAAAGATAGATGTTACCCATATCGTTGTAATAATCGGATAACTCGCGTATCTTTGCCAAGATGCGTATGGCTTCCAGGGCTTTTTCGTACTGGCCCTTTTCTTTATACCTGTTATAGATATTTTTAACATACGTAAGAAAGATCTCGCTTTGTTCATCCCATTCCCCTCCGATATAGCTGTCATAAATATCTTTTAATCTCAAAAAAGATTCCTTGGCTACATCTTTATCATCGGGGTAATCCACTAAGATACGGAGATACTCTCCCGCGGCCTGCATATCCTTTCCGGAAGACTCAAGAAACATCGCTGCCTGGTAAGTCTTTGTCGCGTCCTCGCAGAAGGATTTATGCGGGCAGAAAAGGCAGGTAATCATTAAAGCGGTTAAAACTAATATGCTCTTTTCGGCCGATATTCTGCTTTTTAGTCTCATTGTTTTACGGGGAGCGCAAGGCCCTCTATTCGGCTTACGCGCTTCAAGCGGAACACAGGGGCATAAGCCTACCGCAAATAAATCGTGGCTTTACTTTATACATGAGTTATCAAAATCGATTAAAATTATGCCGGGGATATTGGTGGCCGAGCCGTTTCTTGCGTCTTACATGTCTGTTTCTGCGTATACCGTAAAATCCGGAGTGGCCCGCGGGCTTTGAATACTGAACAAATCTCTCTCGAGGGAGGTCGGGGTGTTCAGACACGGGCAAGGCTGTTTTTATAAGCATCTCGATGCTTCGGACATCGCCGCCCTGTTCGGGCGTAGCAAAAGAGATGGCGCGCCCTTCGTGACCGGCGCGTCCCGTGCGGCCTATGCGATGCACGTAATTCTCGGTGTCCTCGGGAAGATCATAGTTTATAACAAGCTCTATGCCTATAACATCTATCCCCCTGGCCGCGATATCGGTCGCGACAAGCACCCTATATCTGCCTGTTTTAAAACCATCGAGCGCTTCTTTTCTTTGGCTGAGCGAGCGGTCTGAGTGGATCTCTGCCGCTCTATGCCCCATTTCCCTGATAATACGCGTGATCTTCCGCGCGCCTATCTTTGTCCGGGAAAATAAAAGCACCGATCCGTGATACTGTTCCAGTATTTTTGCCAAAAGCTGCTTTTTCGCGTCCCTTTTGACAATGAAGACCTCTTGAATAATGCGTTCCGCAGTAGTGCCGGATGGTGCGATTTCGATGTGGACTGGAAGCTTCATATGTGAGGCTGCTATTTTTAAGACTTCCCCCGGTATCGTTGCCGAAAAGAGCATCGTCTGCCTGTTCTTCGGAATAAATCTGAGAATTTGCTGAATCTGCGGCAGAAAACCCATGTCGAGCATCCGATCGGCCTCATCCAGGACCAGGACATCCACATCCGCCAGAAGAACCGTGCGCCGGCTCATGTGATCCACAAGGCGGCCGGGTGTTGCGATAAGAACGCGGGGATTTTTCCTAAGCGCCTGCAGTTGATTATACATTGAGGCGCCTCCTATAATTACAGCCGTTCTTATGCCAAACAGCGGGGCGATCTTCTGAAATGTCTCGTTGACCTGGAGAGCAAGTTCCCTGGTAGGCACAAGAATGAGACAACGCCCCTTTTTCTGGGAGAGGCGCTGAATAATAGGAATAGCGAAAGCAAGTGTTTTGCCGGTCCCCGTTTGAGCGACACCGATAACATCCTTGCCTTCTATCGCAATGGGGATCGCTTTGTGCTGGATAGGCGTAGGTACCGTGAACCGTATCCTATCTAATATTTCGAGTATCCTCGGCGCAATGCCGAGACCGTCAAAGGAAACGATAGGCCGTTGTGGTACTTCCATAATGATATAATCCTTGATTACTTATTTATTGGCAAACCGGATCTTCAAAAAATACTCTTTTTTTGTTCTGCGTTCGGGCAGAGGGTACGTCTCCCGTTGGACTTCTCTTTGCCTACCCGCTTCCCGCCGGTCCGCTTTTATCCTTTTATAAAACAGCTATGGAATATAATTATATGTCATCAAGAAACATGCGTCAATGTAAAACCCGGTGCGCGGATGACTAAAACACCTCTGGAAGCAATTCCGGGTTTAGGCATTACGGGCGCGCTTTGAATGATAGCTCTAAAGCGGCCTCACGGACCGCCGGATCCGATCTTTTATTTTGCGTCCTTAGACGAAATGCGGTCGGCAAAATTCCTTACCCATTCATTTTCCTTGCCGGTCCCCCAGTAAACCGTTCTGTGCGGAAACGGGATCTCGATACCTAGTTCATCGAAACGGTTCTTGAGGCGCCTTCTGAACTCTCTCATGACCTCCCATTGTTTGATGGGCAGCGTTTTCATGCGAAACTTGATTGTCACCTGTGAATCCCCGAAATCATCCACCCCGAACATCTCTACGTCGTCCAGGATCAATCTTCCGAAATGTTTATCATCCCTCATCTCTTTGCCGATTTTCTTGATTACCTCCATAACCTGGTCGACGTTCTCTTTATAGGCGACGCCTATATCCAAAAGCGCCTGCGCGTATTCCCTTGTGTAGTTCACTACGGTTTTAACTTCCCCGTTAGGTATGATAATGACCCTTCCCTCTAGATCCCTTAGCGTTGTAATGCGCAGGTTGATATCTTCCACAAGGCCCCCGTACTCGCCTATTTTCACCACATCGTCGACACGATACTGTCCCTCTATAAGAATAAATAATCCGTTTATTAAATCACGGATGAGATACTGGCCCCCGAAACCGAATGCGAGGCCGACTATGCCGGCGCCGGCAAGCAAAGGAGCGACATTTAAGCCGTGGTTTTCCAAAACCATGTAAAGGACAACGATAAGAATGACGATGGTGCCGAGCCAGTTAAAAAGCTTTACCATGGTCTTTACCCGCAGGATGGTCTCACTCTCGCGTATTACGTCCTTTTTTGTTATGGCCTTTTCAAGCTTTCTTATGCCCAGCTTTATAAGCAGGAATAAAAACAGCCCGATTAATATGATAGCGACTGATTCCAGCAATTTTTCGGTGAAGCCCCTTTCCGCGTTTTTCTCCTGGATCTTTTCCATAGCCAGAGCCAGCTTTGCCTGAGCGAGTTTTAACTCTTCTTCCGCGAGCATGGCCTTTTTTTGCGCCGCCAGCATTTTCTCCTCCGTAACCCTGGCTTTCTCTTTGGCGATCTTGTCTTCTTTTTCCTCCTGTTTGGTTTTTTGAATGGCTTCTTTGATCTCTTCCCTGCTCTTGGCCGTCTTCTGCGCGATCTCCGCTTCTTTTTTAGATACCTCTGTCTCCTTTATTTCGGTCTCCAGTTTTTGCTTTTCGAGTTCCGCCGCTTTCTTCTGAATTTCGGCTTCTTTTTTGGCTTTTTCGGCCTCGGCCTGTGCCGTTTCGGCTTCCGCCTTGGCGGCTTGGGCCTGTTCCTTGATCGCATTGATCTCATTCTGTCCCTGCGCGGCCCCCTGACCCTCTTGAGATAAATTCTCTGTCTTGACCTCAGGCGTATCCTTAACCACAAAGTTCTGTTCCTTATCTTGAGCCTCTGCTAAAAGGGAAAACCCGGTTAACAAACAGCAGGCAATAAAAAATATACCTGTCTTTTTGAAATGTCTTTTTTTCATAAATCCCCCTATTATTCCGCTATTTCCTCCGTCCGCCAAAAAAAAGCGTCCATCCTATGGCGATCCCTATCAGTGAAGCTCCACCGCCTTACAGCGGTGGCTTCTCTTTTTACAGGGTTCCGCTCTATCGGTGGAGCGGAACCCTGAACCGAAAGCCATTCATCCGCGCCCTTACAGGCGTGGCTTTCTGGTTCATGGGTAAAGTCGAAAACAGAACAATGGCC
>MHFD01000042.1:9032-10734 GCA_001804045.1 Omnitrophica bacterium RBG_13_46_9 | reverse complement strand
TATCAGGGTATTTGGATATCCCGATAACCCGATAACCTGACTTAAATCCGCGTGTATCCGTCCTTTAATCGTATATATGCGTGTCCAAGAATGTAACGCAACATTGAAAACATTATAAAGTTAGGCGGAGGTAGCGTATAAAATAAAAAAGTCGGGATCGGGGTCAGGGCTCTTCATGGCAGTCTCTTGTCGCGATCAAGTTTACCCCAAGGCCGATAAAGTTCTCTGCTATAACCGCGCCCGCCTGAACCGGCTGATAAACCCTGAGCCTTTTTATCTCTTCCATCGCCCTTTTCATATCGGGCTTCGGTATGGGGCGGTCTGTCCTTACGGGGATCATCTTAAGAGGCAGTCCTGAAGCCGGAACTGCCGATGTTAGCGTTCGGACCGGATTTTCGACTTCCGAAACGGCGTATTTCTCGCCTTTAGGGCACTTGCTGTCACGCACTCTCATGACCTTCTTGTCTTCCGTGTCCACCGATAAAACGCAGCCCTTGGGGCATTCAATACATCTGATTTTTTTTGTCATCTTAAACCGCTGATATATTCCGCGGCAAGCTCGCCTGCTATCGCGCTATCCCGCGAAACAGAATCTACGATGTCGTAGACTTTAAAAGAATTCCCGCATACGAATAATCCCGGTATGGACGTTTTATTCAAGCCGTCTGATATGGGAGTATTCGTCTTCTTATCTATTAAAACTCCGGCCATCTCTATAAGCTCGTTTTCGGGAACGAGGCCCACCGATATCAGAACGGTGTCGCATTCGACTTGCGTTTCGGAACCGCGTATTTCATTAAAATCCGCGTCTACCCTGACAACGCTGACTTTCTCCACCCTGTCTTTGCCGTGTATCTTGGAGATCTTGCGGTTGAAATAAATAGGGATATCAAAATCCTCTACGCACTGCGCGAGATTACGCATAAGACCCCGCGTCTGGCTCTGAATTTCGATAACGGCTTTGACCTCCGCGCCTTCAAGCACGAAACGGCGAGCCATTATAAGACCTATATCCCCCGACCCGACTATCACTACCCTTTCGCCCGGCAGCAATCCCTCGATGTTTATAAGCTTCTGGGCAAGTCCCGCCGAAAATATACCTGCCGGCCTTGTCCCGGCTATGTGCACCATTTCGCGCGTCTTTTCCCTGCACCCCGTGGCCATGACAATAGCTTTAGCCCGCGCTTCCTCAAGAGCGCCCGGTCTTATGAAGGTGATTATCTTATCTTTTGTAAGACGCACCGCAAATGACCTAAGGCTTATCTCTATCTCGCGTATTTTTTTTATCTTTTTTATGAATCTGTCGGCGTATTCCGGACCTGTCAGGGTCTCTTTGAAATATTCTATCCCGAATCCGGTATGTATGCACTGGTTAAGTATGCCCCCAAGATACTGGTCCCTTTCCAGGACTAAAATATCCTTAACGCCGTGTTCGTGCGCGGCGATAGCGGCGCCCATGCCGGCCGGACCTCCGCCTACGACAACTAAATCCCTATTGCGCATCTTTTCTCTCTTTCTTAATGATCTCCGAGCAGGGACCGCGTTTCGTTATGGCGCAAAACGGCTTTTTCGTCTCCTCGGAAAGGATCTTCATGATCCTGGTGGTGCAAAAGCTTCCGTGGCATCTGCCCGCCTGGGCGCGCGTCCTGAACTTTACTCCGTCGAGCGTCTTCGCGCCGCGCCTTATGGCGCCCCTCACCTC
>MHFD01000042.1:8483-8781 GCA_001804045.1 Omnitrophica bacterium RBG_13_46_9 | reverse complement strand
CCGATGTCTTTATGACCAGTATACCCTTGGAGTTTTTTGAAGGAAGCGGGAAAAGCAGGTGGTTTGTTATATGTTCCTTTTTTTTATCGAGGAGAAACTCTTCCCCTTTACGCGGCCTGATCTCAAAATCGCCGATGCCGGCCATCCTTGAAACTTCGTCGGCCAGGAGCCCCGCTGCGTTTACAAGATAACGCGTTTTAAAAACGCCTTTTGACGTGGATACCTCAAAGCGGTGTCCGATATTCGAGCCGCGCCTTGAGACAGGAGTAATACCCCGCGCCCGGGTCAGGGTATATAT
>MHFD01000042.1:6113-8466 GCA_001804045.1 Omnitrophica bacterium RBG_13_46_9 | reverse complement strand
CGGCGTTTTCTGAAAGGTCATACACAAGCCGATAAGGGCTTACTATGCCAGCTGTCGGCGCGAAAAGAGCGGCTACGGCATTTCTACTGAGATTCGGCTCATTTTTTGCGAGCCAGCCGGAATCCGCTATCTCCAGCCGTAGGACGCCGAGCATTTCGGCTTCCTTCTTCAGGCGAAGCAGGTCCTTTATTTCTTCTTCGTGGAATGCGACTATGAGCTCTCCCACTTCTTTAAAATCGACTCCGAGCTCCCCGCATATTTTCCTTGTCAATATATTGCCGCGGACACAGAGCTTACCTTTAAGCAAATGCGGTGGATTTTGTGTCCCGGGATGGATGATACCGCTATTTGATTTAGAAACTCCGAAGGCAAGTTCTTCTTCTTTTTCGATAAGCGCTATGCGAAGCCTGTAACGCGAAAGTTCCCTGGCGATCGATGTGCCGACAACACCTCCGCCTATTATTAGGACGTCATATATACTCATTATAATCTGATATGAAGACCCGGAACGGCGCGCCCGGGTTATTTTGAAGGATATGCGGATAATGTCCTTTTCACCGCATTCAGCCAGTTCGCGTAAAGAGCCGTGGATTCGCTTTCCGATATCCCCGGCCTGAAAACCCTGTCTTTCTTCCAGAACTTTTTTATCTCAGCGGTGTTTTTCCAATACCCTACCGCAAGGCCCGCCAGATATGCGGCGCCGCAAGAAGTAGTTTCAATGACCCTCGGCCTTATGACATTGATCCCGAGTATGTCCGATTGAAATTGGCATATAAAGTCATTTGCCGCCGCCCCGCCATCGACCTTGAGGTCCCTTATCTTTAATCCCGAGTCCTTTCGCATAGCTTCCAGAACATCCCTGGTCGCGTAACACATGGCCTCAAGCGCGGCCCTCACGATATGGTTTCTGTTTATGCCTCTTGTAATGCCGAAAATTGCGCCGCGCGCGTCCTGGTCCCAGTATGGCGCGCCCAGGCCGACAAGCGCGGGCACAAAATAGACTCCCTCGTTGCCTTTGACCGCCTTCGCCATCTTTTCCGATTCCGGGGCCTTATTTAAAATCCTTAACCCGTCGCGCAACCACTGTATTGCTGACCCGGCGACAAACACCGCTCCTTCAAGCGCATAAACCGGTTCTCCCGATATCCCGCATCCAAGAGTTACAATAAGCCCGTGCCTGGAAACAGGGCGCGTCTTTCCGGTATTAAGCAGGATGAAGCATCCCGTACCGTATGTATTTTTCAGTGTCCCGGGCTCAAAACATGTCTGGCCGAAAAGCGCTGCCTGCTGGTCGCCCGCGATCCCCGATATCGGAATGCCGGAAGGCAAGCCTCCTATTTTTGTGGTTTCTCCGAAGAGACCCGAAGATTTTTTAACCTCCGGAAGAATGGCTTCGGGAATGGAAAGTTTTTTAAGTATTTCCTCGTCCCACTTCAACTTATCTATATTAAAAAGCATTGTGCGCGAGGCATTAGTATAATCGGTGGCATGGCTCCTGCCGCCCGTGAGCTTCCATAAGATCCATGTATCCGTTGTGCCAAAACAGAGCCTGCCTTCTTTTGCCCTTGATAGGGCTTTCTTTATGTTTTTTAAGATCCACTCTATTTTGGTAGCGGAAAAATAGGCGTCAAGAGGAAGCCCCGTCTTCTTTCGGAAAAATTCGGCTTGACCCATTCTTTTGAGCTCGTCGCAACGAGACGCTGTCCTCCTGCACTGCCAGACAATGGCGTTATTGATAGGCGCGCCCGTTTCCCTGTCCCAGATCACCGTCGTTTCGCGCTGGTTTGTAATGCCTATAGCGGCTATCGTCTTCGCGGGCACTTTTTTTAGGATCTTCCGGATAGAGTTATCCACGCTCTCCCATATCTCTTCCGGGTCATGTTCCACCCAACCCGGTCTGGGAAAATACTGCGGAAATTCCTGATAGGCGCTGGCGATCTCCCGCCCGTTCTTATCATAGACTAAGGCGCGGCTTCCGGTCGTCCCCTGATCTATGGATAAAATATACTTCACCGGCTTACCCTCCATGGGATATTCAGATCCTCTCTTCCATCCATTTTAGTATATCCTCAAAAACCCTGTCCCTGTCCAGATCTATCGAAAGCGCGTGATACATACCGGGGTATTCTTTAAGCGTTTTATCTGGCGCTGTCAGGCCTTTGAATATCCTTTTGCTTGCTTCGGAATCGACCAGTTTATCCTCCCCCGAAAGCAAAAATAGGACAGGCACAGTGATTTTGCCTTTTAAAAAATTGCTTTTTATCTGCGCAGTAACTATCTCGAAAATCAATCTTGCAGAAGCCATCCTGAGTTCCCTCGGGTCCTCATCCATCACCTTTTGGTAATCGGTATC
>MHFD01000042.1:0-6089 GCA_001804045.1 Omnitrophica bacterium RBG_13_46_9 | reverse complement strand
AGGCATGACGAATTGCCTTACGGGGCCCCAGATAAGGGAAGAGATCATTTTAACATACTCAAAAACGCTGACTTTGATCTTGTTCGCAAAAGCGGGCGATACGCAAATCAATCCGTCCGCTAAACCCGGTACTGAAACTGCGGCCAAAAAGGAGATAAGGCCGCCCATGCTCTCGCCGAGCAAGAAGACTTCCTTATTTCTATTTTCGTCACTTATTATGCAGCGGAGGGCGCGCAGGTCCTTAAGATACACATTGAAAGAATCTATATGGCCCCTGGGGTCCTTCGTTTCGCCGAACCCCTTGAGCTCTATGGCATATGAAGAAATGTTTTTTTGCAGAAAAAAATCGGATAGAAACCCCCACCTCGCGCTGTGCGCGCCGAGCCCATGGACAAGCAAAAGGACAGCTTTCGGCGCGCCTGCCAGCCAGCTTCTATAGACAATGCCTGTCTTCTCGTCTTTTTTTATTGTTGCCAACTATTTATACCTTAAATCGGCGAAATCCTATTTATCCAAAACAGCTACCTTTAATGTGGTAAAAATGCCGTTTTCCCACGGCCAGAACATAGCGATTACAGTGGCGTTTTTAAACTCTTTCTTAAACAGCGTCTGATTCTCGCGGATTCCGTTGTGGGATTTTGTCAAACGAAGGTCACATTCGGTAGGTTTTTTTCCCGCTGGTTTTATTGCGTTTCCTAGAATCTCGGCAAATATCACATTCCATCTATCCGTATCCTTGCTGTAAAAAACGATTTCGTAATATCCGAAAGTACTGCAACGTTTTTCATAAATATCCAACTCGCTGCATCTGCTGATAATTTCTTTTAGCATTATTTACCTTTAATACGTGTATTAGCCCCCGTCAAAACGCGGGATGCCTTTTTCTTATATCATGCTATATGATCCGCATAGGGGCGATTCCTGACCGGTTACGCCTGATAGCGTAACCTGTCAGGAACAAAAATAGTCTCTATTTTCGGCCTCCGGCGCCGCCTTTAGTCTCCTTATAGCCTTGGGCTTTCCCGCCAACACCCGGACTGCCTAGAGGGGCTTCTCTAAGGTCGCTCCTGTCTTCTTGTCTATCCCGGATATCTTCCGCCCTCTCATGACTATGCCGCGCCTGTTCTATCTCGGCCTGATCGATTATTCCGTCTTTATTGGCATCCAGCTGTCCTCCGCGCTCCAGCCATCTCTGCCTCTCGAGCTCTATCCATCTCTGTTTCTCCTGGTCATCTATTACGCCATCGTTATTGGTATCAATACTGCTAAGGCGGGCGTTTTTCTCATCCTTTTTTAGCTCCTGTAACGCAACAGGTAAACCTTCTTTATCCTCCTGCATCTTCCGTATATGCTCTTCATGGATAGATCTAAGTTGCTCTGTTATCTGAGCGGTCTTTTCCATATCTCCGGTTTCCGCGGCATCGCGTATCTGTCTTCTCGATCCCGCTTCTTCCGTTCCGGCTGCCTGGGCGTTTTGTTTTATTTCTTCCCGCTCGTCCGTGACCTCTTGACGGTCAGGCTGCAACCCCTGCTTCCATTGTGTATCGGAAGAGCCTTCCTCTTGAGCGTATGTCTTATATATGCTGCATAAAAAAAAGCAGATAATAACGTTGCTCAATATGAGCGATATTCTTCTCATACACAACCTCTCTTCCTTACTGTCTAGGCCGTCAAGGAGTTTATTCTGTTTAAACGGTTGCGGTGATTTTGAAAACCTGCCTGCCGATACAGCCAGACTGCCGTCTGCCGGAGATACGCTTTCGGCGGAAATCGTATCAATACCGAAAACTTATACTTTTTTGACACTCTATAATAATCTTACCGTTTTCACAGAAGTTCCGAAAACAGATAGCGGGTGTAGGAATCTCAGGCATTTTTCTCCGCGATATCCCCCGCTACAGGCAACTTGATTTTTTCACCTTGATAGCTTTTTATCATCAGTATGATCCAAAGGATTAACTGCAGAATCCATAATATCGGTGACAGTATTATGCCTAATACAGGTATAATGGTAAGTATTATTCCCAGAACAAACAGAAACCCGAATGTTATTATGGACTGCATTGCGTGGAAGCGGACAAATTTATTTTCTTTTTCAACAATGTAAAAAATAATGCCTGTGACAAATCCCAGGAGATAACACAAAAGCGCCTCTAAATTGGCCTGCATGCCTGTTGAAGTTTTACCTAAATCTTTTCCTTCCATACCTGCCCCCTTTCTCTACCTTCTAACACCCCTCATTCCCATGCCCTTTGCTGATAATCTGTCTTGCGTAAATAAGATTATCATCTCCTTCCGGCTCACTTTTGTCTTTTTCAGGTCTTTTATCATAATCACCGGATAGGCCCGTTGCATGACTGCCGAATCCGGTAAACATATCTAATTTATAACATATTTTAACTTCTTATGGAGGGCACCGGTTACGCTTTTTCCCTATGATGCGTTTCCCTTGACCTTAAAATTATTTTCCTTGAGGCGAGTTTTAATCTTATTAGCTAATTTGGACATAACTTCACATAATAAATATACATATAGAAGGGACAATTTGCAAGGTTATATGTGGAAAATAACCGGATAAAGAGGCAAGAAAAATCCGCAGGACGGTAAGCGGGCTTTGTCTAGGGGCGTAGTCGAACCATAACCAAATGAATTTAAACTCTAAACTAAAAACCCTAAACAAACACAAAATACAAAATTCTAAATCCAAA
The DNA here is from genome assembly GCA_001804045.1 of Omnitrophica bacterium RBG_13_46_9. GTDB lineage: Bacteria > Omnitrophota > Gorgyraeia > JABMRN01 > RBG-13-46-9 > RBG-13-46-9. The sequence goes on along the minus strand of MHFD01000042.1, from coordinate 3,381 downwards.
ATAGCGGTTTTGAGTTTGAGGAATTTGGGTTTTGGGTTTGTTTAGGATTTAAAGTTTAGGATTTAGAGTTTTTCTGTCTTGGTTATTTCGACTTTCTTCACCGCCCGCAAGTTGTCCACAGGCAGCATCTATGTCTTTTCCTTTTGACTCTCGCAATGTCACTTTAGCCCCTTTCCGGACAAGCCATTCCATAAATATCTTGATCTCTCTGTCCTGAGGAGGCTGGAATCCGGAATCGGGGATGGCGCTGTATGGTATCAGATTCACCTTCGCTTTTAATCTTCTTGCTACTGCCGCGAGCTCATCGGCATCCCGCGAAGAGTCATTTACGCGTTTTATCACTACATACTCAAAAGTAATGATCCTTTTGGTCTTGTTCATGTAATCAGCGCACGTTTTGATCAGTTTTTCGAGGGGGTATAGCTTGTTTATCGGCATAAGCTTATCCCTAAGCTTATTATTTGCGGCGTGAATGGATATGGATAAATTGATTTGAGGCTCCATACCCTTAAGTCTTGCTATGCCCGGTATTATGCCGCAGGTAGAAACAGTGATCCTTCTTGCCCCGATATCCATCCCCGCAGGCTCGTTCATTATCCTTATGGCTCCTGTCACATTTTCATAATTATCCAGAGGTTCGCCCATTCCCATAAATACATAATTCGTTATATTGCATTTAAGGTCATGCCTTAAATAGATGATCTGGTTTATGATCTCGGATACAGAGAGGTCCCTTGTAAAGCCCCTGCTTCCGCTGGCGCAGAAAGCGCAGGCGAACTTGCAGCCGACCTGGGAAGAGATACATAACGTTTTTCTATTTTTCGCGTATATGAGCACCGCTTCCACAAAGTGCCCATCACCGAGTTTAAACACGATCTTCTCCGCTCCGTCGGTTGATTTGAGATGTTTATAGACGGCGGGCGTGCTTATATAAAAGAGCTTATCTATCCTATCTCTCAATGCCTTCGGTATGTTGTCCATGTCGCCGAAGTCATTTATGTTCCTCAGATAAAGCCAGGAAAATATCTGTTTAGCTCTATAGCGCGGTTCGCCGATATCAACCAAAGCCTTTTCAAGATTCCTTAACGTAAGATTCCTGACATCCGTCTTGCGCATGTTTTTTGGCGTCAATATCTTAATATTTTTCTTTCGATTCCCAATATCGGCCTTATGCCGATTATGCTAAAAAATAGTTTATTATTATTGACTTGTTCCACGGTCCGTACTTCTTTCAGCTTATGAGGCATAAAGATCCCGATGGCGATTCTCAGTACGGAGGAGATCAGAAAAAGTGTCAGGATCCTGTATCCAAAAACCGGCGGCAGCCAATGGAGCAAGAATCCGCCGAATAACGCCCCTGCGCATAGCGCCAGGCCGTTCAGCACATTAAAGTAAGATATACAACGGGTCAGCTTCTGGGCGGTCACCGAGTCATAGATAAAATTGGTGGTGCAAAGGTTGAATCCGGCCCATAAAAATCCCGAGAATATCTGCGCAAGGACCAAGAATACAGGGTTGCGGTTAAAGATCCATAAAAGCGGAATGACCCCTAGAAGCGGGGATACAAATTTTATGACCTTAAGATTGCCTATTTTATCCGCGTGCTTGCCCCAACGGCTCATCATAAGATATATCGTCAATGTAGCGGTTATGGTAATAAAAGCGTAAAGCAGATAGCTAAAGTGCAGATTTTGCAGCATTAATACACTGAAAAACGGGGATGCCAGATTGACGGCAAAGCTCATCATAGACACAAAAAGGACAAACCTGGCAAAATTGCTTTTTCGCATGCCCTTTAAAAAATCGATTATGCTGAAGTAGTGCTCTTTTTTATATTCGAGAGGGGGTTCATACATCTTTTTTAGGAAATACCATGAGAGCATTCTGAATAAAAACGCAAGGACAAAGATAATGGCAAAACCGTAGTATATATTGACTTTTTTCATTACATTGAGGAAAAAACCCGCCATAAAAGCCGCGCTTACCGCCACAAACCCAAGGGTCTTGTTCCTCCATCCGAAATACGCGCCTCTTTTCTCTTTTGCCACAAGGTCTGACATAAGACTCCCCCAGGCAGGCGTGGCAAGCGCCCCGAAAGAGGTAAATAGGACCACGAATAGTATGAAAACAAAAGGATTTACCCTATTGATCAAAGCTATGGCTGCCATAGGCAGCAGCATAATAGCATGAAGTAAAACAAAAATGTTTATCACCCTTTTTCGGGACTTCAGTTTCTCGGCAAGGTCGGCGCTTATAAGCTGCGTCAAAGACGCGAAGAAATTAGGAAAAGCGCTGAGCATTCCTATCTGTCTCGCCGTAGCGCCCAATAGTAGCAAAAAAGGAATAAAATATTCCTGCGTAAATCCTACCATCACACTGGCAAATACGCCGTCAAAAAAGGAAAACCTAAGGCTTTTTTTTACTTTATCGTTTGTTTTCACGCTCACCCTGTGATCCCTCATCTCATTATGGCAATAAAAGGGTATTGACCCTTTTATCTGATTGTGCGATATCTCTCAAAGAATGCGTTTAACGGCAAAAGTTTTCCTTGTTTGTCCAGATAGATCATCACCGCCGAATATATAAAAACAAACATCAAAAGAAATGCTGTGGCTTTTTTTCTGTTTTTGGAAGATAAAATAAGGTATTTTCCGTTAGCATACATAAGAAACAAACCCAAGGCGTTGCTAAACAAGTGAAGCTCCACCGCCTTACAGCGGTGGCTTCTCTTTTTACAGGGTTCCGCTCTATCGGTGGAGCGGAACCCTGAACCGAAAGCCATTCATCCGCGCCCTTACAGGCGTGGCTTTCTGGTTCATGGGTAAATCCCCAGTATAAAGCCACAAAAACGGCAAACGGGTGATATAAAACAGCTGGTTCGCTATCAAATAGCTTAGCGGCACATTGACAAACGCGTCGTTCCACCACGTAAAAGGCGAAAGGACCCAACCGATAAAAAACAATAGCCCTTTTAATAATCTTTTCATCTTTCTAGTCAAGATCTACTGTCTCTTATCCATGATTCTTCTTGCTCTCACCATCAGATTATACCCCTTAAGATAACAACCCCAAAGCAAAATCTGTTTGGGGTACGTGTCCGGTCATTATCTTCGCGTAAGATATATCGGGTCGCCGGTTACGTATACCCGAAACAGAAAAACAGAGGCAAAGTTTAGCCATCGGGAGACAGCCTTCTGTTCTTAATGGCATATCCTGATTTGGCTAAGGCTGGGTATTTAACGGAAAACCGGTTTTGGGTATGTTATTCGATAGGTATCAATATCTTCTGGCCTGGTTTGAGCTTATCGGAATTTTTTATCCTGTCTTTATTCAGCTCATAGAGATACTTCCACCGATGGCCGCTGCCGCATTCCCTTTTGG
>MHFD01000041.1:30347-33304 GCA_001804045.1 Omnitrophica bacterium RBG_13_46_9 | reverse complement strand
GTATTAGCAGTATGAAAAAAAATAATCTGGCAGGAAATTTTCTTGTTCTATAGAAGATTCGCAATCTTTTCGAATGGGGGGTTTTTATCTCTTTTTATCGACAAACTATCTTTCTACTTTTGTGCTTACGACAAGTCTTTTGAGATATCGAATCTCGTTCAGTACCTTGCCCGTTCCCAGCGCGACGGCGGTTAGCGGATCTTCAGCGACATGAACGGGCAGACCGGTCTCCTCCGAGATAAGTTTATCCAATCCCCGCAATAAAGAGCCGCCACCGGCTAAAATAAGCCCTTTTTCCATCAAATCAGCTGAAAGTTCCGGGGGTGTCCTCTCCAGCGTTATCCTTACCGCCTCTACAATCTGGGCAACAGGCTCTGCCAGCGATTCTCTTATCTCTTCGCTGGAAACCGATATCATCTTAGGCAGGCCCGCCACGAGATCCCGTCCCTTAACCTCCATGGTCAACTCTTCATCCAGAGGATAGGCTGACCCTATCCTCATCTTTATCTCCTCCGCTGTGCGCTCTCCGATCATCAGGTTATAGGTCTTTTTCAGATAATTGATTATAGCCTCATCCATCTCGTCACCGGCTACCCTTATAGACTTGGCAAACACAATACCCGCTAAAGAGATGACCGCCATTTCAGTTGTTCCTCCACCGATATCGATCACCATGCTTCCGGAAGGTTCGTGGATAGGAAGGCCCACCCCTATGGCGGCGGCGATAGGCTCTTCGACCATGAAGACCTCCCGCGCCCCGGCATGCAATGCCGAGTCCTTGACCGCCCTCTTCTCCACTTCAGTGATGCCGGAGGGAATGGCTATGACCATTCTAGGTCTTACCAGGCGCCTGGAATTGTGCACTTTTTTTATGAAATACCTGAGCATCGACTCGGTGATCTCAAAATCCGCGATGACACCGTTGCGCATGGGCCTTATGGCCACGATGTTGCCTGGCGTCCTGCCGAGCATTCGTTTCGCTTCTTCCCCAACGGCAAGGACATTTGAGGTCCCGGCCTGAACGGCTACTACGGAAGGCTCACAAAGAACTATTCCCTGGTTCTTTATATAAACAAGAGTGGTAGCGGTACCTAAATCGATACCCATATCATTTGAAAAAATGCCGAGCAAGTTATTGAGTGCTTTTAGGGCGAGGTCTTTGAGCATATTGAGATTCATTTTATTTCCTTATAACCCGATTATTGGATAATATTATCAGAGGACGCATCTTTTGTCAAACTATTTTTTATGGTATGCGAGTGACGCCCTTATGTTAAATCACAACCCCTGACCGCGAAGACCATAAAAGACCTGCCTAGATCGCGTGGGCGAACTCCGAATCCTTTAATCATTTTTTTAAATGATCCAGCATCTCAAAAAACTCCGGGAAAGAGGTGTTTACGCAATCTACATCTTCTATCCGGCAGTCCCCATCGGCATAAAGGCTGGCTATAGCCATACTCATAGCCGTTCTGTGGTCTGTATAACTTTTCAGTATCGCATTATTAAATCGTCCTCTTTTGCCCTCAATGATGATATCCTCTCCTTCGGTTCTTATTTCCGCCCCTATCCGCCTAAGATTCTCTGTTAGGGCAAATATCCTGTCTGTTTCTTTTACCCTGAGCTCGGAACAGCCTTTTATAACTGTCCTGCCCTCGACAGTAGAAGCTACTACGGCCAGGACAGGGATCTCATCTATAAGAAGAGGCACATCCTTCTTCTCGACAACCACGGATTTGAGTCTTGCGTATCTCAGTCGTATATCGCCATACGGCTCGACCGTTTCTTTTCTGTTATGCACTCTGATATCGGCACCCATACCCAAAAGGGCGTTCAGAAAACCCAGTCTGGTGGGGTTAAGGCCTACTTCCTTTATGGTTATATCCGAGCCTTCCAGAATGGCGGCTCCGGCGATAAGAAACGCGGCGCTAGAAATATCGCCCGGCACAAAAAACTCCATTCCGCGAAGAGAGGGCTTACCCTCGATCGATACCGTAAATCCTTTTCTTGAGATCTTCGCGCCGCAAGACGCAAGCATGCGCTCCGTATGGTCTCTTGACAGAAACGGTTCCGTTACGCTGGTAACGCCATCGGCGTATAGGCCGGCAAAGAGAACGCATGATTTGACCTGAGCGCTGGCGACATTTATGCTGCAATCGAGAGGCGTAACTTTGCCGCCTTTAATTACAAGCGGGGGGAACCCTTCGATGGACTTCGAGCATATACCGACGCCCATCTTCTGCAGTGGGGCAATAATCCTATCCATGGGTCTTTTTGAAAGTGATTCGTCGCCCGTTAAGATTGCCTCGAAATCCTGTCCGGCAAGAATCCCCGGAAGAATACGCATCGTGGTGCCGGAATTACCGAGATATAATTCCTCCTCTGGTTTTTCTAGACCATTCAAACCTTTTCCCATAATTGTAACTCTTTTTTTATCGGCTTCGATATCGATGCCCATAGCCTTGAAGGCGGAAACGGTATTAAGGCAATCCTCGGCGCGCAAAAAGTTTTTACCCGTTGTCTTTCCCCGTGAAATGCTTCCGATAAAAACCACTCTATGGGATATCGATTTATCTCCGGGAAGGCTTACTTCGCCGCACAAACGCTCGATCGGTCTTATTGTTTTGTCCATTTTAGTTTCAAGCTGTCCGCCCTTGTCGGCCGCAGAGACATGCCTGTGACAAAGGCGCCTTATGGGGTCTTTTAGGTTTAGCCCTGCGCGCTCTGCGCAGGCGGCCAAACGAAGTCTTACAGGATTATTATATCAGAGTTTCCCGCGATTAATCAACTCTTCCATATCTTTGGGGAGCTTGCTTTCGAATTCCATAAATTCCCTTTTTGTAGGATGAAAAAAACCGAGTGTCTTGGCATGCAACGCATGCCGCTCAAGCCCCTTAGGCGACCCGTACACTCTATCCCCTATAACCGGATATCCGATGTGGGAAAGATGCACCCTT
>MHFD01000041.1:29809-30339 GCA_001804045.1 Omnitrophica bacterium RBG_13_46_9 | reverse complement strand
GGTCCTGCCTGTCCCTAGCGTCACCTCAAGCATGGTAAAATCCTTGAATCTTTTAAGAACCTTGTAATTAGTAATCGCATTTTTCTTCTTCGTATCGACAAATGATATGCCCATCTTGGTTATGTCTTTCTTTCGTCTGGCGATCGGAAGGTCTATCCTACCGTTGTCAAGCTGCACAGTCCCCCTTACAAGCGCGATGTACACCCGTTTTATCCTGCGGTTCTTAAACTGATTTGAAAGGTTTATGTGCGCGGCGTCATTCTTCGCGACAACCAAAAGCCCTGAAGTATCCTTATCCAATCTGTGGACGATGCCGGGCCTGAATACGCCTCCTATGCCGGATAGGTCCTTGCAGTGATAAAGGAGGGCATTCACCAATGTTCCGGTAAGATTCGCTCCGGCGGGATGGACGCATATTCCGGCTGCTTTGTCAAGAACGAGAATGTCCCCGTCTTCATATGCGATATCGAGAGGTATGTTCTCGGGCCTCAATTCCATCGTCTTAGGCTCTGGGATCGTCACGCTTATCA
>MHFD01000041.1:23530-29769 GCA_001804045.1 Omnitrophica bacterium RBG_13_46_9 | reverse complement strand
GCCATTGACAAAAACATTTCCCCCGTCGATAAGCTTTTTGATGAAGGAACGGGAAAATCTCTTCTGCAGAACGCCGACCAAGAACTTATCGATACGCTGACCGGCGCCATTTGAGTCGACACTGAACCTCATCTCATCCATGACGGCACCGCGTTATTAAATACGGGAACCGATACAACTCTTTCGCCTGATAAAAGAGAGGATTAAAATAACCGATAAAAACACTACGGCGCTTATGATTTGAGAAACGGTCATGTCCAGGGCGTACCTAGGCGTATCGTCGCGCAGAAAATCCAGGAAAAATCTCTGGAAGCTGTATAAAAGAAGATAGAGGCAGAATACGAATCCGCTAAAAGGAGGATTTTTCTGCGCGAGCCTGAGAATGATAAACATAAGCAAAAGCGCCAAAACCGCATATAGCTGTGTCGGGTGTCTGTGGGCGGTGTCCCCGGGAAAGAGAACGCCAAAAAAAGGCGACGTTGTATATTTTCCGAAACAGCAACCGTTAAAAAAACAGCCCATTCTTCCTATTGACTGTCCGAGGGCCATATAAGGTGCCACTAGGTCCGCTGTTTCCCAAAGAGGCAATCTGTTTATCCGTATAAAGACCCATGACGCGAATAGCGCCGAGATCAAACCGCCGTAAAACGCAAGGCCCCCTCTCCAAACCATAAATATCTCTGGCAAATTATACCTATATAATTCCAGGTTGACCAGAACATGCAGCGTTCTTGCTCCTATCACCCCCGACACGATGATACAAAACAATAGGTCCAATACCTTATCCGCGTAAAAACCCCGCCTTTTTGCCTCCATATACAATAAAGAAAAAGCCGTGAGAAATGCCATGGCGACGGCGACGCCGTATGAGCGTATCACAAAGGGACCTATTTCGAAGAGAGTGGGATGCATGACAGATTCTAAAATCCCGGACAAACCCTAAACAGCCAACCGCGGGATTGAACGCACACCGCATGAAGTTTTGGGTCTCAGGCCTTGGACCATTGCCCTATCCGGTCCGGGGTCTAAAATTTTTGATCACTGAAGCGGCTATCAGCAAAAAAACGCCCGTGGTGATCGCCGAGTCAGCTATGTTAAATACGGGCCATATCTTAAAATCCAAAAAATCTACCACATATCCAAAGCGTAATCTGTCAACCAGGTTGCCTAAGGCGCCCCCCAGTATCAGCCCTAGTCCTAAATCAGCCGGGAAAGCGCCCTTCTTTCTTTTATTTATATAGAAGACAATAAAGATTACGGCAAGAAGGGAAATGGCCACAAACACAAATGTCTTGTCCTTTAAAATACCGAAAGCGGCGCCTGTATTGTAGACCAGGGTAAGATAAAAAAAATTCCGTATTACCTCGATCGAATTATTGGGATTTAAGTTTCGTAAAACAAAAAACTTTGAAAGCTGGTCCAGCACTAAAACGGAACCGACCGAAAGCATTATAGAGGCGTTCGTTTTGTTTTTAATCAAGGCCTTGCTACTTATTTTTCTTCTCTTCTTTTTCCTGGCAATCGCGGCAATGCGGCGTATGGGGTATAGCCTTAAGGCGTATCATCCCGATTTTTTTCTTGCACTCAAGGCAGTAACCGTACTCCCCGTCCTCTATGCGTTTCAGGGCATCGTCTATCGATATAAGCAGCTCTCTTTCGCTCGAAGCAAGCTGCAAAAGAAAATCTCTTTCGTAAACATCACTCGCCATATCCGCCATATGATACGCATAACCGGACAGATCGCCCGAGGCGTCGCGCTGAGACTTCTTAAGGGTCTCGTTTGTCAGGTCGGTTATACCTTTGAATAAATTTATTTTTTCTTTGACTAATAACTTTTTAAATGTCTGGATATCTTTTTTGCTGAATTTTTTCTTTTTTGGCATTGTTTACTCCTCTTGTGATTTGCGGATTACATTGACACACCTTGAACATATATCCTTAAATTCTTCATCCGCGCCGACTGATTCGCTATAGTTCCAGCACCTCATGCACTTCGAACCGCTTGCGGCCTCCACTGAAATCCAGACAGGCAAGCCATGACTTCTGTTCGAGCCGGGAATTTCGTTTTCCGCGATTTCAACCTGTGACGCGATAAATAAGGACGGTAAATTATCATGGTTTTCTTCCAGGAACTTTTTAAACCCCGTGTCGTCGCTATATAACACAACCTTCGCTTCCAAAGAACTGCCTATCTCATCCATGCCCCTCTTTACCTCCAAGGTCTTCAGGACCTCCTGTCGCAGTTCCGTAAGCCGGGTCCATTTCTCGTCCAACACCTTGTCCCTCCATTTTTTTATTGTCGGGTCATTCCAGCGCAGACAAGAGAGATGGACCGATTCCGCACCCGGGTCAAGAGCCTGCCAGGCCTCTTCGGTAGTAAAAGATAATATCGGCGCGAGTATCTTAAGAAGCGCCATTAAAATCTCGTAGAGAACGGTCTGGCATGACCGGCGTTCCTTTGAATTTTTACCAAAAGTATACAGTCTATCCTTCAAAATGTCCAGATATAGACTTGAAATTTCATAAACGCAGAAATTGTAGACAAGGCGGAATATCTTGTGGAACATGTATCCGGAATAGTTTTTTTCCGCGTCCTCGACGATATAGGCGAGGCGCGAGAGCATCCACCGGTCTATTTCCCGCATATCTTCCATTTCCACATAATTTTCTTTCGGATTAAAATCATGTATGTTGCCGAGAAGGAACCTGAAGGTGTTTCGGATCTTTCTGTAAGCATCGGCCAGCCTGTCCAAAATTTCTTTGGATAATCTCACGTCATCATGGTAATCGCTCGATGCTACCCAGAGCCTGAGGATATCAGCCCCATACTTTTTCATGACATCCTGCGGCGAAATAACATTGCCGAGGCTCTTGGACATTTTCTTTCCTTCTCCGTCAACGACAAAGCCATGGGTAAGAACGCTTTTATACGGCGCGGCTTTATCGATGGCGCAGGAGGTAATCAGCGATGACTGAAACCATCCCCGATGCTGATCGGACCCTTCCAAATAAAGCTGGCAGGGAAAACCGAGCTTTTGATTTTCTTTTAGAACAGCCTGGTGGCTCACGCCCGATTCGAACCACACGTCTATGATATCCGTCTCTTTATCAAATATACTGGACCCGCAATTACCGCAGACGAACCCCTCGGGGAGAAGCCCTTTCAACTCTTTCACAAACCACGCGTCGGAACCCTCCTTCTCTACAATCTTAGCGACATGCTCTATGGCATCGTGGTCCAGGATAACCGACTCGCAGCCTTTGCATTTGAAGGCTACTATGGGCACTCCCCAGTACCTCTGCCTGGAAAGACACCAGTCAGGACGGTTTTCGACCATTGAAGATATCCTGGACTGACCGACATCGGGATACCATCTTACATCATCCTTAATGACATCGAGCATCCTCTTCCTCAGATCCATATGGTCTATATTGACGAAATATTGTTTCGTGGCCCTAAAAATAATCGGCTTTTTGCATCTCCAGCAATGCGGGTAGGAATGCGGGATTTCTTCTGCGAAAAGTAGCGCGTTCTCTTTTTTCAAACGCTCCAGCATCCTCGGGTTTGTCTTGTGGACGCTTAGGCCGCTAAACTCTCCGCAGGTATTGTCAAAGATGCCTTTCGAGTTCACGGGCATTATCATGGGCAAGCTATACTTTCTTCCTGTAATGTAATCTTCTTGACCGTGACCCGGAGCCGTATGCACACAACCCGTCCCGTCCAAAGCGGAGACATAATCAGCGAGCACGACCACAGACTCCCTTTCGATAAAAGGGTGGCTGCACCGCACGCCTTCGAGCCTCCGCCCTTTTATTTTGTTTATGACCTTGGCGGACCTCTTTAGTCTATTCATCATAGGTTCAACAAGCGCCTCAAGCATCACCCACGCTTCCCCGTCAACATCGAGGACCGCGTAGTCCATGTCGGGATGAACGGCTATAGCCACGTTCCCTAAAAGTGTCCAGGGTGTCGTGGTCCATATTATAAAATAGGCGTTCTTGGGCCCTGAGCCCGCGGATATGGGCAAGCCCTTCGGCTCTTTAACCCTGAATTTTACATATATCGATGGTGACTTATGGTCGGCATATTCCACCTCCGCCTCCGCCAGCGCCGTCTCGCAAGTAGTGCACCAATTCACGGGTTTTAAGTCCCTGTATACGTAACCTTCCTTCACCAGGCGCGCAAAGGAACGCACAATGGCGGCTTCATATTTCGGGTCTAATGTCAAATACGGTTTTCCCCAGTCGGCAAAGACCCCGAGCCTTTCGAATTCTTCCCGCTGTATGCATACGTATTTCATGGCATAGTCTTTAGCTTTTTTTCTAAACTCAACCTGGTTTATATCATATTTCGTAATCCCGAGTTCGTTAAAAAGTTGATGCTCCACGGGAAGGCCATGGCAGTCCCAGCCCGGTATAAAGGGTGAGTCCAAGCCTTTCATCGTATAAAATTTTACTATGATGTCCTTAAGGATCTTGTTCAGCACGTGTCCCATATGTATTTGCCCATTGGCATACGGAGGGCCGTCATGAAGGACGAACTTTTTTGCGCCTTTTCGCTTTTCTCGTATAGCGCCATAGATGCCCTTGTCTTTCCAAACTTTGAGCATGGAAGGCTCTTTATTCACCAGGTTCGCCTTCATGTCAAAATCGGTTTTTGGTAAATTTAGCGTGTCTTTATAATCCATATTCTTGCGTAATATGATTCAGGCGATCCATGCGATCGCGTATAGAAATTATCCCTAAAAATATGTCAGTCTCTTGAGCTCCCTGTATCTTCTGAGAATATCGTCCCTGCCGACAGAACCCAAGCGCCTCAGGCTAAAATCCTCTACGGCAAAGGTGGCCATCACGCTTCCATACACGATGGCCTTCCGCAGGTCCGCATGGGTTTGCCTCCTGCATGTCGCCAGATAACCGATGACCCCGCCGGCAAATGTATCCCCGGCCCCCGTGGGGTCTATAATCGATTCCATCAAATATGCGGGCGCGCTGAAAATATGATCCCCCGAAAACAGCAGACTCCCGTGTTCGCCTTTTTTTACGATTACTTTTCCCGGGCCAAACCTGAGTACGGCTTTGGCGGCTTTAATAAGATTGGTCTGGCCGGTAAGCCCCCTTATCTCCGACTCGTTCAGAAGCAAGATGTCGACCTTCTTCAACAGCCTGACCAGCTCCGGACGCTTATTTTCTATCCAATAATTCATGGTGTCACAGGCGACTAACTTAGGTTTTGTCATCTGCCTTAAAACCCTCTCTTGAATGTGGGGGTCTATGTTGGCAAGAAACAGGTATTTGCTGTTTCTGTATTCGCGCGGTATGTCCGGATCAAAGCCCGAAAATACATTAAGCTTTGTGGATATCGTCCTGGGATCGCTGAAATTCCAGTCATACTCCCCTTCCCACCTGAATGTCTTGCCACTAGCGGTAACCAGTCCTTTGACGTCTACGCCTTTACGCCTGAGGAAATCGACGTGTCTCGAAGGGAAATCATCGCCTACCACGGCAACTAAATTTACGCGGCAAAAGTTACTGGCGCTAACGGAAAAATAGACCGCGGAACCACCCAGGACATCGCGGCGCCTGCCCATCGGGGTCCTTATTGTATCCAATGCTACAGAACCAACGACCAAGACACTCATTTCATGTATTTTCCTATCATGATGTCCAACCTATCTTTGACTTCCCTGGAAATCGCTCCGGGATCGGTTATAATCGCGTATTTAAGCGCGTCTTTGCAGCCGCAGCTTCTTATACCGTCTATGCGGTTCACAAGGTCTCTCACTATCCTCATTGCGTTTTTCGTATTTTTTTTAAGGTTGCTTATGATCACATCCACGCTCACGGGTTCTTCAGACTCGCGCCAGCAATCATAGTCGGTAACGGCGGCCAGGGTTGAATAACATATTTCGGCCTCTCTTGCAAGGCGCGCTTCGTTCATGTTTGTCATACCTATGATATCCATCCCCCAGCTTCTGTAAAGACCTGACTCGGCCAGAGTCGAAAACTGGGGACCTTCCATATTCAGGTAAGTACCCCCGAGATGAACGGTCACTTTATTATCTTGAGCAGCGCGGTAAACCCGATTCGCCAGATCCGCGCATACAGGATGTGAAAAGCTTATGTGGGCGGCGAGACCCTCATCGAAAAACGTGTATTTTCTTGCCTGGTTAGTCCTGTCTACGAATTGAAGGGGGATAACAAAATCCAAGGGCCTGATCTCTTCTTTCAAAGAACCG
>MHFD01000041.1:22754-23507 GCA_001804045.1 Omnitrophica bacterium RBG_13_46_9 | reverse complement strand
GTCCTCGATATCGTATAGCCCGCTTCCACCGATAAAACCTATCCTGCCCATGCTCCTCCCCCGTCTATAATATGACCTCCACGATTTTAGTCCTGGCCCTGGCGCCTTTTAATATCCTTATTTTATTCTTTTTCGTCTTGAAATATCCTGCCAGCATCTCTATAAGTCTTTTATTGGCTTTCCCGTCGATGGCCGGTTCATGCATATAAATCTTATACGCGTCTCTGCCCAACTCCACTATAGCTTCTTTCGATGACCTGGGTTGCACGCGTATCTCTACATTCATCGCACCGCCCTTCCCTCAAAAAGGCGAGACCGGACCCACCGTCACCTCATGAACGCCATCGCATAATGGCTAAGAACGCCTACGGTGAAATCCCGCAGAAACCACAGAATCACAAAAGCCAAGATAGGCGAAAAATCTATGGGGCCGGCCTGCAGCGGCAGCCTCCGAAAAGGCGCCAATAGCGGCTCTGTTATCCTGAGGAGTATCTGGACAATATCGTTGTAAGGATTGACGGCAAACCAGGATAATATGATACGTATGACCAGCAGAAAATACAATATGTTGAAAATCATATTAAGCAGGTATGCAAAAGATGCCAACAGTTGTCCGAATATGTACATGATCAAGCCTCTTTCGAAAGTTCTTCCGCCCTTTTCGCGGCGACTTTTACCGCCTCTATCACGATATCTTTGAACTTCTTCGATCTCAGAATATTTAATGCCACTTCCGTCGTCCCCTTTTTAGAC
>MHFD01000041.1:22009-22741 GCA_001804045.1 Omnitrophica bacterium RBG_13_46_9 | reverse complement strand
TTAAAATTTCAGGCGCAAGCCGCAAATTTTCCACAAGCGCCCCGCTTCCCGCAAGGGTGCTAGCCGTAAGCTGTGCCGCCGTTTCTCTGTCAATGCCCAGCTTTACGGCGGCCTCTTTCAAGGCCTCTGCGAGATAGAAAAAATAAGCGGGGCCGCTCCCGCTGATAGCGGTTACGGCATCCATGTGCCTCTCTTCGATTTCGACGACCTCGCCTACGGAAGCGAATATCCTCTGGGTCAGGGCCCTGTCTTTCACCAGCTTGTTGTGGCAAATGCATGTGACGCTTTTCCCGACCAGCACCGCCATGTTAGGCATGGCGCGCGTCACAGCTATCTTCTTTCCGGTAAGTGTCACTATTTTTGATATGCTGACACCCGCCATGACAGAAATTATATGCGCGGAGGCGCCGAGTTTATCCGAAATCGATGTCAGGACCGAAGCGGAATCCTGCGGTTTAACCGCCATGATTATCTCTGTGCACTTCGCTGCCAGATCTTCGTTTCCGGTGATATGCACGCCGAATTCCCTCTGAAGCGCCCTGACTTTGTTCGCGTCTTTATCGCTTATATAAATGTTATTAAACGGCAAGATCTTTTTGGATATAATACCCCTGGCCAGGGCGCCACCCATATTTCCACAGCCAATTACTCCTAGTCTCATAGAACACCTTCTGATGTTATTAAGCGTTTATGCGTCCGTATCACTCTTAAATATGGCACTACCGATACGCA
>MHFD01000041.1:13749-21956 GCA_001804045.1 Omnitrophica bacterium RBG_13_46_9 | reverse complement strand
GAAAGCTCTTTCAAACGATATCTATCGGCCAACCCCTTAAGCCTTCGAAAGTAAGGACGGACCTTCTCGGCATCATCAACCAGCGGGGCCATTGTCATAAGACCCAGGATGTTTATGTGTTTCAACGATCCGGCATCTTCCAGAAACTCGCCTAGATCACCCGGGTTAATGCCGAACTTGCTCGCTTCACACGAAACGTTTACCTCGATTAGCACATCCTGGACCTTTTGTATCCTTCCCGATTCTTCATCCAGGATATGCGCCAATTTAACAGTGCTGACGGAGTGAATAAGCGAAAATATTTTGACGGCTTCCCGTGCCTTGTTCGACTGAAGATGCCCTATCATGTGCCACGTCAAAACCTGTGAATCGAAAATCTCTTTCTTTAAAAGAGCTTCTTTTACGCGGTTTTCACCGATGTCGGTTATGCCGGCTTCTATAACTTCGCGAATCTGGCCTATCGCGGCTTCTTTTGTAACAGCCACTAACCGTATCTCACCGGGATCCCGCCCGACCTTATCGGCAGCGCGTTCAATCCTCCCCCTCACGCGAATAAGGTTTTTGTTGACATCAGCGCTCATTTTCTGCCAATCTTCCTTAAGACACTCATGTTACGAGCGGAGGGTCACCATATCATTATCATACGCTAATATATATTGTTAATGCTCTTATGAACGGTATAGGGTAACATATAAAAATTGTAATGTCAATTGAAATACGGTTGAAATACGGTTGAAATACATTGAAATTCATGGAAACTTATGGAAATACATTGATATACAGTTGAGGTACGATTGAAATACGATGGAAATACGATTGATATACGGTTGAAATACAATGGAAACTCATTGAAATTCATTGATACTCATTGATATACAATTGAAATACGGTTGAAATACGATGGAAATACATTGATTCGGAACTCGTTGAAATTTATTGAAACTTATGGATACTTATAGAAACTCATTGACTCGTAGCTCATAGCATTTTCCACCAGAGGGTGGCGTTTAGCTCATAGCTTTTAGCTCACAGGTTATAGGTAATAGGTAGTAGGTTGTAGGGGAAGTTTTCGGAAGACAGTTATGAGGTTGCAAATGTTACATGAGGTTGCTAAAGATTGCAAAAGTTGCATAACGAAAAAGCAACATCTGTAACCTATGAAACCTTTGAAACCTATGCAACATAAAACGGGAGCAACCTTAAGAAAACATCAAGCAACATCAAGAAACCTTAAGAAACCTTCGATTATTGAAACTCATGGAAACGGATTGGAATATGGTGGTGCGCTTTTTAAAAAAAGGCGGGGTCTCTTCAGAAATAGCTCTCGTATATATCCCGAACTTTACAAAACACTTTATTTATAAAATGACCGTGCGGTTGGGTGGTCCTCTGTTTTTTCGCCAAATGGTTTATTAATCCTATTGTCGAGGTATGAATAATCGAGTTCTGCAGATTCAAGTTCCACCCCGAGTCCTTTATACGGCCTATCCGGGCGGGCCTCTCCAGGATATCTTCCGCCTCTTCGATTATGCCGTCAAGCAGGGCCCCGCCGCCTGTCAAAACTACTGATGAAAAATACCTGTTTTCAGCCGGCAGTACCGGCAAAACATCTTTCAATAGCTCCCTGATCCTTTCTTTGCCCTTATATGCGGCACAATCCGAAATATTGCCTGCGCCGTTTCGAATAACATTGAAGCTCATAAGCGTATTTTTCTTAAATATCAGCTGTTCGGTCAGCGAATCTCCTATATCAAGCAGCAATACTCCTTTCTCCTTCTCTTCCTCATCCAGAACGCTCTCGGCACAAGCTATGCCGGAAAGGTATATGCCGTTCAAAAGTAATCCTGCGCGATCTATACATTTTGTTATATTTTGGATTTTAGACTGTGTCGTCGTAGCCATGAACGCCTCTACTTCCAGCTTCACCCCATACAGCCCCATGGGATCCGCTACGACAAACGAGCCGCCGTCTATCGAGAACCCTTTTACGATCCTCTGCATAATAGCCCTGCCAGAAGGAAGCCTTGTCATTGCCGCTATCTTAAGACACTTCTCAACGTCATTTCTCGTAATCTTACGCGGGATCTTCGAAAGGGGAACCATCCCGCGGGATGTATGCATCTTTATATCGGCGGTTTTCCCTGTAACAAATACATTTTTTATCCCTCCTCCTCCGCGGCGACGCAGTCTGTCCACAACAGAGGAAATATCCTCCGTCGCCTTATCAATGTCCGTTATTTCGCCTCCTTTTATGCCGCGCGAACACAGATTTTCCAATGCCGAAAGCGACACCTTTCCGCACTTGTCTATGCCGGCGGTCGCGGCAGCGATCTTATTCGACCCTAAGTCTATTATGGTGATTATCTTCATATAAAAAATGACCTATTTCGGACCGATAACTATGTCCTTAAACCGCAGATCTATGTATTTGATATTTTCCTTGTCCAATTTCGGGTTTTTAAGGGTCGATTCCAATGTCTTTAGCCTGTCCGGAAAATTTTCGCCGCCTATTTTTACCTCGATGCCGTTTTCCAGATAAAAGGAGATATTCATGGGGCTTGAGATATCTATTGTGCTTACGCCGTAATTGGCGGAAACAGGGCTTTCCTTAAGGGCATCTATAAGAAAAAAGGCGCTTTCCAGATCGCGACTCTCCAGGAGCTGGCCCGGGCGGGGCTTAAGCCACATCGAAAATCCTTCTATAACCGGCAATTTATGGCTTTTTATTTCCGGCGACAATACCATGCCTTCTCTGTCGATCGGAAAATAGCCATAGCTCTTTATCTTGGCTACAGGCATCCTCGGCACCACCGTTATCCGCAATTTATTAGGCAAAACCCTGTTCACCGCGACTTCTTTTATCACAGGGTAGTTATGTTTAATTCTTGAGGCGAGAGAGGCGATGTCTATGTCAAATATATTTCTGCCTTTATACATCGATAATAATCCGGAATTATCGATTTTGGCGGCCTGATTTCTGTCAATTATTTCTATCTTGTCCAATTTGAAATAATGCGAATTCCTCAGAAAAAAGACGCTCCCCAGGATCGCAGCGGCGAAAACTACAAGATAAGATATCTTTTTTATAGGGACCTTCAGCGGTTCGATCTTTTTTGCCGCGCCTTTACGCTTATCGGTCTTTCTTCTTGAATTATTTCTTGCCATTCGTTCCCCCTTTTTTGTATAATAGCGCTTATGCCTGACGCGGATCTAACTGATATGTCCCAAAAATATTTTCCTTCCGTGACGCTAATTTGGCCGCTCCCCTTCGCTGCTATGACACCTCCGGCCATCGCAGTCGGACAGACGTCTATCGGCGCCGCGATCGCTTCTTCTTTGGTGAGCCAAATCCACAAGTCTCATGCATAAATCCTCGAAACTTATGCCTGCCGCGGACGCCGCTTTCGGCAAGAGGCTGCGCTCTGTCATGCCCGGAATCGTGTTTACTTCCAATACGAAAATATCGCCCTTCCCGTCTACTCTCATGTCGACCCTTGAAAAATCCCTGCACCCAAGAACATTATGCGCCCTTAGGCCGCTTCTTTGCGCGCTATCATACACGTCTTTTTTTAAATCGGCGGGGACGATGTATTTTGTGCTCTTGTCCTCGTATTTCGCGCCGTAGTCGTAAACTTCGTCTTTCGCTACGATCTCGACAACCGGCAATGCCCTGTCCTCAAGGACGCCCACCGTAACCTCTCTGCCGTGGACGTATTCTTCTACGATAGTCTTTTCGCCGTATCCAAAAGCCCTCTCAAGCGCATCCCTCAATTGCGACCCGTCCCTTATGACCGAAAGCCCTATGCTTGAGCCCTCACTCTGAGGTTTTACGACAAACGGCGTTTTAAATTCCATTAATATGTCACGCAGATCATGATTTCGCTCAACGATCTTGCGCCTGGGCGTTTTTATGCCGTTGGCGGCAAAGATCTCTCCGGAAGCTATCTTATCCATAGCACGCCTCGAAGCCTCAACGCCGGAGCCGGTATAGTAGAGACTCGACTTCTCCAGCATCGCTTGAATGGTACCGTCTTCGCCAAACCGTCCGTGCAGCGCGATAAATACGATATCCGGATTGATCCGGCTTAAAATATTGCAGGGATCGCCGGCGATGTCCACAAATACGGCATCTTGATTTTTTCTTATCAGGGCATCGTAAATGGCTCTCCCGCTTTTCAGGCTTATCTGGCGCTCGCTGGACGGGCCGCCGGCAAGTACAGCAATTTTACCGTAGCGGTTCACTTATTATTCTACTCCTAATATCCCGCATCATCACCGGGACATATGCTAATAGGGGTGTTCCTCATGTTTCGCCATCAGTTAAATGACAACTATCTCCGGGACCAGGTCTACGCCAAACTTCGCCTTGACGCGTTTTTTCGCAAAACTTATAAGACGCATCACATCTCTCTGTCTGGCGTTCTTTAAATTAACGATAAAATTAGCGTGCCTTTCTGAAATCTGCGCGTCACCTATTCTTTTGCCTTTAAGATTAGACTTTTCGATATACCACGCCGCTGAAGTCCCGCCATCCGGGTTTTTAAAGACGCAGCCGGCGCTAAAACAACCCAGGGGCTGCTTTTTGGTTTTGATCGCAAGGAGTCGGTCTCTTTGCTTCAACAGCGCCTGCGGGCTCGCCCTCTTCAATCTCAATGTCGCGCTTAAGATTATATATCCGCGCAAATTCGAATGTCTATAACCAAACTTCAGATTTTTTCTTTTTATGGTTATTACCGCGCCATCGTTCAAGTCCATGGCCCTTACCTCTTCCAGGCAATCGGATATCCTTCCCCTGTAGCTGGAATTCATGAAAATCGCCCCGCCCACCGTGCCGGGAATACCGGCCAGGCCTTCCAGTCCCTTCAATCCTCTTTTGCACGCCAAATTGATCAGGCGATTCAGCGCCACACCTGCCCCGGCTATAAGCCTTGAGCCGACAAACCGCGCCTCGTCAAAACAGCCCGCTCCTATGTGAATAGCTATACCGTCAAAACCCTTGTCGCTGGGCAGGATATTGCTGCCCCTGCCTATTATGACTATCTTTTTTCCTTTTGATTTCGCGAACATTACTATCTTTTTTAAATCCTCTTCGTTCCGCGGCTGGGCCCAAATACCGCACAGTCCTCCGATGCGGAATGTGGTATGCTTAAAAAGCGGCTCGTGAAAAAGAACCCTGCCTTTTATCTTGGGAAACATCTCTTTATCTTTCATGCTATCCTGGCCATTCTCCAAAAAAAATACGGCGCTATGCCTTCCTGGCATACAACGACTTTATATACAACACCGCCTCATGCGCCGTCTTCCCGATATCGCCGGCTCCCAAAATAAGGACTATATCACCTTCTTTTATTTTTTTGGCGAGGTATCCGGTTATTTCGCTCTTTTCAAGAAGTCTGACCGGGATAGAATCTTCTTTCGCCATGACCTCATATATATTTTTGGCGCTCGCGCCTTCTATCCTCTCCTCACTGGCGGCATAAACCTCCGTCAATATGACCTCGTCGGAACCGGCCAAAGCGGCTGAAAACTCCTTATAAAAAGATTTTGTTCTCGTGTATCGGTGCGGCTGAAACACGGTTATAAGCCTTTTGGGGTTGAGTGACCGCGCGGCGGAAATCGTGGCTTTTATTTCAGTGGGGTGATGCGCATAATCCTCAACGATCTTAGCCCCGTTTATCTCGCCTATTAAGTCGAATCTCCTCTTTACGTTTTTATACCTGAAAAGCGCCTCTTTCATCACCGGGACATCGATTCCCAGCTCGGCCCCCAGGGCGATCACGGCCAATGCGTTCGAAACATTGTGGATACCCGGTATGTTTATCGTAAACCGGCCCAACGGTTTTTTTCTGCAGACACAGTCAAATTCTATCTTGAATACGCCGATTTTAATGTTTTCACCGTACACGTCCGCTTCGGGGGAAAACCCGAAACTGACGGCTTTGCCGCCGTATGAGCGGGTGAGCGCTTTTAAGTTCGCGTCTTCAAACCTGCTGAAAACCACGCATTTAGCGGACTGCGCGCTCAGGAATCTCCTGAAGGTATCCACCAGGTGCGCCTCATCCCTGTAATATTCCATATGCTCCTTCTCCAGATTGGAGATTATGATATAATCGGGCTTCAGGATAACGAATCTCCCATCGCTCTCGTCGACCTCTGTCACGAGAGCATCGCTTTTCCCGAATTTTGCGTTCCCTCCGAAGTTGGGAGACTCGCCGCCGATCAAAACCGTAGGGTCCAGCCCCGCCTCCTCCAAAAGAAGCGCGGACATAGCGGTGGTGGTCGTTTTGCCGTGCGTGCCGGTAATCGCTACGGTCTTCTTTTTTCCATCCATGATCATCTTCAAAAGCTCGGTCCGTGAAATTATGGGGATATTCCTCTCCCGCGCCGCCAAAATCTCTGGATTATCCATGCGGATGCTCGAGGAATACACAACGAGGTCCTGCTCTTTTATGTTCGAGCGATCGTGGCCGACTCCTGCTACAACGCCTTTCCGGCGCAACGCTTTCATGATATCGTTATCCTGGACATCGGAGCCGCTCACTATGTGGCCCATCTCAACGAGTATAAAAGCGAGGGCGCTCATGCCTATTCCGCCTATGCCGACCATGTGTATTTTTTCTTTGCGTAAGTCCATAATTTGATCCCTGTCTCCTGTCAGGCTAGTGAAAGGGTGCGGCTTGATCACCGCAAGCGCCTTTAAAATAATACCTGGATTTTTGCGCCCAGGAAACGCGCCGTCCGGATTACGTCGTTTCCTTTATCCGGCCGGGGCCGCTGTCTTTTTAATCTCATCCCTCAATCTCTCCGCACCGTCGGTAATACCCAGCCGCCTGGCGTTCTCGGAAAGCTCTCTTCTTCTGTCGGTATTATTCACAAGCTCCATTATAAGATCCCTCATGCCCTCTTCCCTGATTTCCCCTTCATTTCTGCAGATAGCCGCTTTCTTCTCGGCAAAAAAGGTCGCATTAAATCTCTGATTATTTCGCCGGCTCGGATACGGTATCAGTATCATAGGTTTTGCAAACACCGCTAACTCAAAAATCGCCGCAGCGCCCGATCGGCTGACGGCCAGATCGCAGGCGCTATAAGCCTCGTTTATGCTTTCCACGAAACCAAAGACCCTGCCCTGCATGCCGTTTTTCCGATAGAAATCCTCAAACTTGCCGAAATCCCTCGGCCCCGTAATGTGAATGACCTGGAGGCACCCCTTCTTTTCCGGCGGCAACATGCCAAGGCTATTCGAAATCAGATGATTGAGCGAGCTCGCCCCCTGGCTTCCGCCCATGATAAGAAGCGTAAATTTCCCCGGATCCAGTCCGAATTTCCTTATGGCTTCCGGGCGGCATTCGCGCAGACTTTCCTTTCTGAGGGGGTTTCCCGTAAATACGACGATTCTGTTCCTGAAATACTTTTTTGTCTCGGTAAAGCTTATGGCGACTTTGTCAGCGAACCTGTCCAGGAGCCTATTTGTCCTGCATGGAACCACATTCTGCTCGTGTAGCACTACCTTTATATTAAAAAGAGCGGCGAATAGACACATCACCCCCGCGGTAAAGCCCCCGAAGCCCACCACCACATGAGGCCTATATCTTGCCAGGATACATAAAGCATACAGGCTTTCGACAGCCAATTTAGCCGAAAATACCAAGAGCCTCCAGCCTATTCTATGCGGCATGGGATTCGCGGGGATAAAGATTTTCCTGTATTTCGCGTCCCGCAAAATTTTCCTGTCCAGGTTCCTCCTGCTGGCTACAAAGAGTATCTCTGTCCCGCACGCGGCTGCGCCATCTCTGGCATGGGCTGTTTCGCCTCTGTAGAATTCTTCGGCAACCGCCGCAGCGGGAAAAATATGCCCGCCGCTGCCTCCGGCCGCTAGCAGTATTTTCATTTTAGATTCCTGTCTATCCCTCGCGGATCCCGACCATCCGCGCCTCATTCCCTCATCGCATTCAGCATAAGCCCGACTGCTGACAGATGGAATATAAGCGATGAGCCGCCGTAACTGATAAAAGGCAACGGAAGCCCTTTGGTCGGAAAAGCCCCAAGGCTTACGCCGATGTTTACCATGGCTTCGAAAGTCACCATGTTTGTTATGCCGAATATGAGGATCTTGTCAAACAGTCGCTCCGTTCTGAAGAAAGCGCGCATGCCCTGCCAGAAAAAAATCCCGAATAATATAATAATACTGGCGGCGCCTATAAACCCGA
>MHFD01000041.1:12961-13650 GCA_001804045.1 Omnitrophica bacterium RBG_13_46_9 | reverse complement strand
CTGAGCCGAGGGCCAGGAATGACTGGATGATCTGAAAACCGGACCCCTCGTAATCTTTCCACGGATTTAAAAAAATAAGCATTCTTTTTTTTCTGTAGGGGATGTGAAACAAGAGGTAATACAAAAAAGGCAGCCCCATCAAAAGAGTTGTTACCAGATGTCTTAGCCTGCCCCCCGCGATAAATATGATCAGAAACCCGACAAAAAAAATGGCTACGGTCATCCCGAGGTCGGGCTGCAGGATCACTAAAATAGCCACTGAAGAAACCGCAATCATACAGGGCAGATATCCGGTAAACAGATCTTTTATACGATAGCCCTTGCTGCTCAGAAAAGAGGCCAGATACGCTATAAGCGCCAACTTCGCGAATTCGGTCGGCTGAAAACTGAAACCGCAGACCCTGAACCAGCGCCTTGCGCCGCTTACGGAAACGCCGATACCCGGGATCAGGACAAGCACAAGAAGGAAAATCGCGATAAGCAATAAAATCTTTGATAGCCTTTCGATCGCGGCGAGGTTCATCGACATGGCATACAGCATAAAAGAAAACCCGATCAGCATCGCCCACAGGTGCTTCTTCAGAAAGAACGAGCTATCGCCGAATCTATCGTATGCGTATATCGCGCTTGAGCTGTATATCATGACAACGCCGATCATGACGAGGGCGAACGTAACTATAAAGATTGAT
>MHFD01000041.1:10930-12914 GCA_001804045.1 Omnitrophica bacterium RBG_13_46_9 | reverse complement strand
GTACATCAAAACTGAAGGCTTTTTAGCGCACATATAGTGAGGCCTTTTGCTTTAATCTGCGGTCTTTAGTCTGTGGCCCACGGTCTTACTTTTCAAATTCTCCACGGCCATCCTGAAAACATCCCCCCTATGTCTATAATCCCTGAACATATCGAAGCTTGAGCACATGGGGGAAAGGAGCACGTAATCACCGGGGGAGGCGCTTTTGTAAGCGGCCAGGACCGCCTCCTCAAGAGAGTCTTTCTCCTCCGTTTCCACAAAATCTTTAAAGATATCCCGCATCTTATTCCGCGTCTCCCCGATCAGGATAAGCTTCTTTACGCTACCGCGTATCGCAGGCAGGACCTTGCCGTAGTCAATGTTCTTATCCTTGCCTCCGGCAATAAGAATAGCGGGCCTGTCAAGCAATTCCAGGGCCCTATAAGTCGAATCTATGTTCGTCGCCTTGGAGTCGTCTATAAAATCTATCCCGTCTACCGTGGCGACTTTCTCGAATCTGTGCTTAAGCGGCATAAAATCCGTCAGGGCCTTTTCCATATCGCCCTCTTTAACGCCTAAAAGCGCCGCGACTAAAACCGATGCCAGGATGTTCTCTATATTATATCCGCCTTTTATTCCGCCGCCGTCACGCAAGGGCTGCGTCAGCCTAAAATCACGCAGCTTAAACAGACTCTTCGCACTCTCTCTGTAGCCCCGCGGTCCGACATGGCTTGGGGCGTCGCCCAGAAAAATCTTTATATCGCCCTTGTCAAAATACGCGCCCCTCACCTTCTCCCTGGAGCTGAAATAAAGGAGAGGTGCCTGTATCTTCTGGGACCCGGCCATCCGCCGTAGATTTTCATCATCATAATTCAGTATAACTACGTCCCTTTGCCTCTGATTCTCGAATATCCTCTTTTTGGCGGCGAAATAACCGTCGAAATCGCTGTACCTATCCAGGTGGTCCTCCGTCACGTTCAGTATGACGGAAATATACGGCTTAAAGGATACTATCCTTTCAAGCTGAAATGAGCTCGTCTCGAGGATGACCACGGTGTCTTTATCTATGTTTTTTCCGCAGGAGCCGGATACTTCTTTTGCTAAAGCGGATACTTCCCCCGAAAGCGCGTTGCCTATATTGCCGCAGACATTCACCGGAATTTTTGCCTGGCGCAGGATCTCGCCCAGTAAAGAAACTACGGTTGATTTTCCGTTTGTGCCCGTAACGGCTACGATCAGGCCTTTGCAGAAACTGTACCCCAATTCCATTTCGCTTATCATCGGAATATTGTTCTTCTGCGCGTAGCGCACCGGCAGGGACGAATTTTCTACTCCCGGGCTCAAAACCAGGAGTTCGGTCATGCTCAAGAAGGATTCCGTATGCTGCCCGATTTCCGCATCTATGCATTTCTCCCGCAGAAGTCCGGCATTCCGCCTGATATTCTCGTTATCACCGTTATCGGTAACCCCGACAATAGCGCCCTGCTCGCACAAAAGCAGCGCGCTTTTTATACCGCTATCCCCCAGGCCGACCACTGTTACCTTTTTATTGCGCAAATCCATATTTTGTCTTTCGTCTTTAGCGCTCCGGCCGGCTGACACCTGCGAGCCGAAGCCTCCATGACATATTCTACATCAGCTTTAATGTCGCCATGCCGAAAACAGCCAATATGACCGCTATGATCCAGAATCGTATGGTGATTTTGGATTCGGGCCAGCCCTTCAGCTGAAAATGATGATGTATGGGCACCATCCGAAATATCCTTCTGCCAAAGAGCTTAAATGACGCCACCTGCATTATCACGCTTACGACTTCGGCGACAAAAATACCGCCTATTACAAGCAGCAGGACCTCTTTTTTTATTAAAACACTGACCACACCGATCGCTCCCCCCAGGGGAAGCGATCCCGTATCCCCCATAAAGACCGTCGCCGGATAGGAATTAAACCATAAAAACCCGAAGCCGCTTCCCACGATGATAGCGCAGAATACCGTAAGCTCACC
>MHFD01000041.1:10251-10921 GCA_001804045.1 Omnitrophica bacterium RBG_13_46_9 | reverse complement strand
AAGATAGTAGATGTTCAGATACTCGCTGAACTTCGCGTGTCCGGTAAGATAACTTATGGCGCTGTAGCTCAATGCGATAAAACTCACGCAGCCGATAGCCAGACCGTCCAGACCGTCAGTCAGATTTACGGCGTTGCTGGTCCCTACTATCACCAATACAATAAAAAGTATATAGAATAGCCCTAAGTTCATTACGGCGTGTTTCACAAAAGGGACATAAAGCTGGTGCGATATGGCCGGGTCGAAATATATGTAGAGCGCGGCTGCTATCCCGAGTACCAGCTGGCCGGAAAACTTAGTTGTAGCGCTAAGCCCCAGAGGCCTTACCCTGATCAGTTTTAAGTAATCATCTATAAAACCTACTATACCAAGCCAAAGCACGGTTATGAGGCAGATTATAATAAAGCGGTTATCCAGCCTGGCCCAGAGAAGCGTAGAGAATACTATCGACAGGATGATAATCATCCCGCCCATTGTCGGCGTGCCTTCTTTGTGCTTTTGCAGCTGATAGAGGTTTTCGACATGGGCCCTTCTCAGCGATTCTCCTACATTAAAATGGGCCAGTTTCCTTATGATAATGGGGCCCAAAACAACGCTTAAAATAAATGCCGTTATGCTGGCCATGGCCGCACGAAACGTAATATATTTGAAAACATTAAACCCGAACCAT
>MHFD01000041.1:9945-10156 GCA_001804045.1 Omnitrophica bacterium RBG_13_46_9 | reverse complement strand
CGTGCGATTTCGCGTGATAAAGGCCTGTCATCCCTTTGCGCGCGGCCCTTTTACTTATAAATTTCGATAACCTGCCATAGGTTATAAGAACATCTATATGACTCGAAGCTATGATTCCGCCCATATCCTCATGCATGGTTTCCGTCTTCGTGCCCAATTCCAGCATATCACCGCACACTATGATCTTTTTTCCTTCTGTCCGGTATTCGCT
>MHFD01000041.1:9170-9908 GCA_001804045.1 Omnitrophica bacterium RBG_13_46_9 | reverse complement strand
GAATTATAACTGTCGTCGAGCACCTTTATGCCGCGGATATTCCTGTATTCCAGCCGCATCGGGCATCTCTGCCTGTATGATCTTATTCTTTTGCTTATATCGGGATATTCCATGCCAAATTCCCAGCCGATAGCGATGGCGATCAAGGCATTATATATATTATGCCTTCCCAGGATCGGCAGTTCGAAGCGCTCTCTTCCGATCGAAAATGACCATCTGTTTCTGCTGTAAGCCAATTTCTTTGCCTGGACAGGGCATTCATTCTCTATTCCGAAATATATCTTTCTGTGTCTCGAGCCCCTGATAGTCCTTAACCACGGATCATCTTTATTCAATACTGATATGCCGTCTTTTGGTAGAGCCCCCAGAAGCTCGGATTTAGCCGCAAAGACATTTTTTAAGGTCCTCAAAAACTCCAGATGCGACGGGCCGATATTAGCTATAACCCCGATGCAGGGTTTTGCGATTTCACCAAGCCTTGCGATCTCCCCCAAATGGTTCATGCCCATTTCCAGCACCGCGACACTGTGTTTTTTATCAAGCCCCAGCAATGTAAGCGGAAGCCCTATAAAGTTGTTTTTTGAGGTCATGTTTTTACAGACGGAATATCTGGCCGACAGGACGTGGGCCACCATATCCTTGGCGGTCGTCTTACCGTTGCTTCCGGTAATGGCGATAACGGGTATAGTGAACTTTAACCTATGGGCCGCTGCAATATCACCCAGGGTTCTGACAGTA
>MHFD01000041.1:8521-9066 GCA_001804045.1 Omnitrophica bacterium RBG_13_46_9 | reverse complement strand
GTGGCCGTCGAATCTCTCGCCTTTTATGGCGAGAAAGACATCGCCCTTTTTTATCGTCCGCGAATCGATGGAAATCAGCTTCGGGTTCTCTATGACTTCGGATAGACGCATAATAAAATAGATTTTAAACAGGTTTTAGACATTCGGATTAAGAGATTAAGCCTGTTTTTTAATACGGGCTAAAATATCTTCCGCTACGTTCTTATCATCAAAGGGTATCACTTTTTCACCCACAATCTGGCCATGCTCATGCCCCTTACCCGCTATCAATACTATATCACCGCCTTCGGCCATTTTTAAAGCTTTTTCTATGGCTTTTTTTCTATCCGGTATTACCTCATAATTGCCGAGGCGCTTATCCATGCCCGCCTCGATGTCTCCGATGATGGCGCCCGGATCCTCATTGCGCGGGTTATCAGTCGTTACAATGGCAAAATCCGAAAATTTTTGCGCGGCGCAGCCCATCAAAGGCCTCTTCTTTTTGTCCCTGTCACCGCCGCAGCCAAAAACAGTTATAACGTTTCCCTGCTTGATCCGATTCAAAA
>MHFD01000041.1:0-8423 GCA_001804045.1 Omnitrophica bacterium RBG_13_46_9 | reverse complement strand
TCCAGGCCATATGTGATCTTTTTCCGGGACGTTACTTTTTTAAGGCACGCCCCGGCATGTCTGTCGTCTGCGTTTATTATTGCGACCCCTCCTTTTTTAAGGTTCGCGAATATCTTTGTCTTGCTTGTTAAGTATCGCGCCATGCTGCCGTGGTAGTCAAGGTGCTCATGGGTAAGATTCGTGAAAATGGCCGCGTCAAAAAAAATATCTTCGACCCTTTTCTGGTCAAGGGCATGGCTGGAAACCTCCATGACCGCTGCCATAAGGCCGTTCTTAAGCATCCTGTCAAGAAGGTCATTTGTGCCCAGCGCATCGGGCGTTGTCCTTTCCGCCGGTATGCGGTGTCTTCCGATCCTGTATTCCACGGTGCCTATGACTCCGCAGGGGACGCCGGAACTTTCGAATACGCTTGCTGTCAGGAATGCGGTCGTCGTTTTGCCGTTTGTACCCGTTATGCCGATGACTTTCAGTTTTTCGGACGGCGAGTGATAAAGGTTTTTGGCGATCACGGAAAGCGCCTTCCGGCAATCCCTGACCCTGATAAGACCGCCCATACGCGCGAGGGAGCTTTCTCGCGCTTCCACTATTGAAACTGCGGCGCCTTTATGAAAAGCTTCTCCCACAAATTTATTGCCATCGGACCTTGTGCCTTTTATCGCCACAAAAAGGCCGCCTTTCGTCACATTTCTCGAGTCAGCGCTGACGGATGTTATATCCAATTTTTGCAGTTCCGGATCGATCTTGCCGTCGACCCCTTCAAGAAGTTTCTTTAATCTCATTTTTGTGACTTGAGTCCTGCGTTATGCGGATGCCGAAAGCCCCTATATCCTTTTGTCGGGCTGCACTTCCATGTATGCCAATACCTTTTCCATTATGCTCTTAAACGCGGGTCCCCCCACCTGGCTCCCGAAATGCTTTCCCTGCGGCTCATCCACGCATATCGCCAATGCTATTTTTGGATTATCGTAAGGCGCAAATCCTATAAATGAGGCTATGTATTTATCCTGGTAGTATCCGCCTCCGGGCCTCACTTTTTGCGCTGTCCCGGTCTTGCCGCACGCGCTGTAATTATCGGGCGCCGCCTGCTTGCCGGTGCCGCGTTCTACGACACCTCTTAACAGCTCCTTGACCTTGGAAGCGGACTCTTCCGAAATCACGCGCCTGATGACCTTCGGCCCGTTTTCTTTTATGGGCGCCCCTTCTTCGTTCAGAAATTTCTGGACCACGTACGGCCGCATTAGAACGCCCTGGTTCGCTATGACAGATACGGCCGAAGCCAGTTGTAAAGCCGTAACGGCAATGCCCTGCCCTATGGGCACCGTCGTCATATCGACATCCGCCCATCCGGAAAGGTCGCGCATTATGCCATAGGCTTCGCCGGGCAGGTCGATGCCGGTTGGCCTGTCGAAATTGAATCTCTTTATATACGCGCATAGCTTCCGTTTCCCCAATTTATCCGCGACTTTAGCCACGCCGATATTGCTCGACTTTTCTATGATCTCCCGGAAACTCAATTTACCGTAAGGCCTATAATCGTGCAGGACTCTATTGTAAATTGCATAGGTGCCGTTCTCGCAAAAAAATTGGGTGTCAAAATCCACAACATTCTCTTCTATTGCGGCGCTCGCCGTGACAATCTTAAACACGCTGCCCGGTTCAAACGAATCTGATACGGCCCTATTGCGCATAGAGGTAACGTCGATATTATAAGTGTTGTTCGGGTCAAACCAGGGGTAATTGGCCAACCCTAAAATTTCGCCTTTCTGAGGGTCTATGGCTACCACAGAAACGGCTTTGGGCCGATACGTTTCAACCAGGACCTCTATCTCTTTCTCGATAATGTGCTGTATGATCTCGTCAATGGTAAGGACAACCCCTTGCCCGTTGCGCACAGGTAGCGCGTCCTCTTGGTAGGAGACTATCTCTCTTCTTCTGGCGTCCCTGTAGGTGCGGCGCCATCCAAACTCACCCCTAAGCACATTGTCATAATAAAGCTCCAATCCTTCCAGGCCCTGGTTGTCTATATTCGTTATCCCCAGGAGGTGACAGGCAAGCCGTCCTCCGGGATAAAACCTTTTTGACTCGCTGGTCAAATACACCCCTTGAAGGTTAAGGTCTTTTACCTTTTTAGTAACATCTGCGTCAACTTTTCTCTTTATCCAGGCAAAGTAATTGTCTCTCTCAAGCTTCACAAGGATGGCAGATTTTTCCATGTCCAGTGCGCCCGCCAGGATACGGGCGGCCGCTTCCTTGTCCTCTATTTCTCTGGGGACCGCATATACGGAAGGGACGTCTAAATATACGGCCAATACCCTGTTCCGGCTATCGTATATATTGCCCCGTCGCGGCTCAATCCTTATGAACATCTTATGCTGTTTCTCGGCAAGGCTTGAATATACGCCATGTTTTATCACCTGGATATATAAAAGGCGGGTGAAAAGAATTATAAACAGAAAACTAAGCATGGAAAAGATTAATGCCTGGCGAGTCCTGCTAAAATTAATATGCACGGTTTGCGAGGGGGAGTTATTTATTAACGTTAATATAATGTAAATGACCTGATTACGGAGATCCTGATGAGTCGCTGAGTTTCTTTCACAACTTAATCTTTGGAATCCATCCCTGACCGCCGTAACCGAAAGTCAAAATTTTTCTACTTCACGACTTTAGCTTCTGCCTTTGCAGAAACCCGATCGAACATTTTCGCGAGAAACGATTCTTTGTAGCCCGCCTTAACCTTTTCTTCGCTTTCGGCCATAACGGTGTTTTCGATGCGGCGCATATTTTCGGTCCTGGGCATGCAAAGAACGATTTCGTTCACGCAAAGGGTATCTTCGATCCTTTTTGGCGTTTCCAGTTGGGAAAGATTATATACCAAAGATCTGTGTTGGTCAAGCAGGAAGGAGAGTTCGCAATGTCGTTTACTGATTAAAAAGCCCGTTTTAAGAATTTCTATTTCCTGATGTACATAGCCAAGCGCTAATATACCGCAGGATAATATAATAATTAAGGAGTGACTAAATCTTAATTTTGTCATAGTTATGCGGCCTTCTTTGCAAAAATACGCAATCTCAGCAAGCTGTTGCTTTATTTGCCTTCAAATACCCTCAATTTGGCGCTCCTTGCGCGAGGGTTCTCCCGTATCTCACAAGCGGCGGGCGCCATCGGTTTCTTCGTAATTATCCGTCCTTTTCCGCTTTTCTCAAATTCCTTAAATCTTATCTTTACTATCCTGTCCTCAAGCGAATGAAAAGATATGACGCATAGCCGCGCTTTGGGCTTTAAAAATCCTACGACATTGACCAGGGCCCGATCGATATTTTCTAATTCGTCATTGACCGCTATCCTGATCGCCTGAAACGTCCTCGTAGCCGGATGTATCCTTTGCTTCTTATACCGGCCGCCGACAGCGCGGCCTATGACCCATGAGAGCTCCTGTGAGGAGGTTATCGGGCTTTTGCGTCTTCTTTCAAGAATGAAGCCGGTTATCTTTCTATAATAACGCTCCTGCCCAAAATCACGGATAATGGCTTCGAGGTCATGCTTACTGTATCTGTTTACGATGTCGTATGCGCACGTGTTTGCCGCGAGGTCCATCCTCATGTCGAGAAAACCGTTGCGCTCAAAACTGAACCCCCTGCCGGAATCCTCGATCTGATAACTTGAAATCCCCAGGTCAAAAAGCGCCCCGTCTATCCTGTCAACGCCCAGTCCCGGCAGAATCTCATCTATGTCGCTGAAGTTCCGATGGACGCATTTGCATATTGTGCTGAAATTGCCGAGCCTTGCCTGTGAGATATCGAGCGCTTTTTGGTCAAGATCGACCGCTATAAGAAGCCCATCCGGCTGGATCTTCTCCAGGATCAGGCTCGCATGCCCTCCACAACCCACCGTCGCGTCCAAAACTTTATCTCCTTTTTTTAATCGCAGAAATCCGATTACTTCATCCGCCATCACCGGCTTATGAAAAACGTTGTTTTTCATTTTTGCCGGATTTACTCGGGTTGTTCGCGTTGTTCCTCGATTTCGTCTGATCCCCATTAAGAGCTCTTTCTTTTCTGATCCTTTCGATAATAAACCAGTCTTCGCTGAGATAATTCCCCTCCCCTATTCTTCTGACAATATTGAATGTAAACATATTTATCGCCTCCTTTAATATTAAAGTCAGCCGTTCATGATTTGAAGGCCGGCCCGCGCTTCTTTTCCTGTCATCCGCTCCTTCCTCTCGGGGCATGCCGCGCCTATTCCAAATCCACTAATTTTTCAGCTATGTCCTCAAATGACTCCTTGGATGTCTTGTAGAAATCTTCCCACCTGTTTTTGCTCCAGATCTCGATCCGGTTCGAGACCCCTATTATCATTATTTCTTTTTTAATATCAGCGTAATTCTTCAGGTAGGCCGGGATGAGGATCCTGCCCTGCTTATCCGGTATTACCTCGACAGTCCCGGAGAAAAATAGTCGATTGAATTTTCTGGCCTCTCTTTTGGTAAACGAGAGGTTCTTAAACCTCACTTCCTGTGATTTCCATTCCTCCTCAGGAAACATGAAGAGGCATACATCCAAACCCCTTGTGATGAAGAATTTTTCGACGTAGTTCTCCTTGCTGGTTTCCCTGAATTTCGAGGGGATTATGATCCTGCCCTTTTTGTCTAACGTGTGCTCATATTCGCCGTAAAACATGTTATACCACTTTACTCCACTTTAAACCACATTTATAATCAAATATACACAATGGCGGGCCGTTTGTCAAGGCCATATTATCTATCTTTTTTAAAAAGTTTTTAGTAAGTGCCACGGACACAATATATAGTGTCCATCTCTCGGATTTTGCACAACGTATTGTAATTACAGGGCATCAGGTGAGATGAAAAAATAAAACCCCGTCAGAGATTTTCTCTCTGACGGGGTAAAGCAAAGCAGGCCTATAAGCCGAGTTCTGTAAACGGGCTAAAAGGCTAATTTATCCTCCCACACGTAGTATGGCAGGACAAAAGCCTCGACCGCCGGTGACCATCTATCTGGGATTGCCATTACTGGCAACCTCAATGCGGCCTACCCATCCCGATACTGATAAAACACAGTAGGAACGAGCAATTCCTGA
The DNA here is from genome assembly GCA_001804045.1 of Omnitrophica bacterium RBG_13_46_9. Lineage (GTDB taxonomy): Bacteria > Omnitrophota > Gorgyraeia > JABMRN01 > RBG-13-46-9 > RBG-13-46-9. Next base: position 3,320 of record MHFD01000041.1, on the reverse strand, counting down.
ATCGGGATTTATTTGGCCTTGCTCCGCGTAGAGATTGCCGCGTTTCACCTCAACAGGTCAGCTTTTAGCCCATGGTTCCTAGCTCATAGGAAGATTTTTTCCTCCTAAGGGCCATGAGCAAAGAGCTAAGAGCTGACCTGTCTACTCGTCTCTGTGGCTCTGATTTCCGGACGCGGGCGAAGCAAACACCCCTTAGCGCCCTGCCGCTAATACGGCCGGCGCCAGTGCTCGCTCGCCGTTGCCGGAAATCACTCTTGCCTTTTATCAAGACAAGAAGTTATCCTCACCTTTCGGTGGACGGCTGTTAGCCGCTACGCCGCTCTCCGGAGCCCGGACTTTCCTCCCCCGCGCCAATTTCATATAAGAATCGCGATGCCGGTCAAAGTAGGCTATGTTCTGGCCTTTTACACCATGATTAGGATTATATAAAGAAATTGGCGTGAGGGCGGCCACCCAACCTGCTTTGCGAATGAACAAGCTTTTTGCCGATAGCCACAGACTGCATCATCTGTGACTATTGTTAATACTCAGTAATTAGGTAACACTTTTTTATGTTTCCCGGAAACGCTAAATTCTTCCGCCAAAGGCGGATCCACCTTCTGGTGGAAAATCCGAAACAGAACCGTAATTTTAATGACTGAAACCCGTATATCTATGGTCTTGGAAATCAGAATTTGTTTCGAATTTCGAGTTTCGGATTTTTCCGCTATTATTATGCGGGATCCCGCCGAACAAAATAAAGTGCGGGACGGATTTAATCGTATCGTACATTGTTACTGAATTATTGAGCCAGTACAACCATCCGCGCTTTTATAAAAGACCGCCAAGGTTTATTGCCTTGTTAACTAATCGATCCGCTTCGTGGTTATCTTCCCTCGGAATGTGCTTGATATCAACTTTCTTAAATCCCGATATAAGATGAAGCGCTTGCTCGAATAGAGGCCGAATATTGGGATTCTTTACCCTGTATCCGCCTTTCAACTGCTGGACCACCAGGTCGCTATCTATGTTCAGCTCAATCGCGTCCGCTTTTTCCATAAGCGCTTCCTGCAGCCCATAGATAACGGCGGTATACTCCGCGATATTATTCGTGGCGATACCTATATACTTGTCAAACTCTTTTATTTTTTGCCCTTTTTCATTAAAGATGACAACGCCTATGCCTGAGGGGCCCGGATTGCCTCTTGAGCCGCCATCCACATATAAGGATAATTTTTTCATAAAATATCGGAATAACCGAACGGCCTCTACGGCTGTACCGCATAAAGGATCCTGGCGCAATTTCCGCAGAAGACCAGTTCCTTTTTAAGATGCGCCTCATTTACGACTTGTGGCGGCAAATTCATATTACATCCGCCGCAGGCGAAATCGACAACAGGGACCATGGCCAGGCCGTTTTTATTGTGCAATATCCGCTCATATTTTGCTAAAATTGCCTTGTCTATGTTTTGAGCGAATTCCTTGCGCTTGTCGCTCAATCTCTTAAATTCCTCTTCATTCACTTTCTTCTCTTCGTCTATCTTCTTTTTCTCCTCTGCGGTCTTGCCTTTCTCCTCTTCTAGGACCTTCTTTTCGTCTGAAATACTCTTTTGTGTTCCGTCGATCTGGTCAAGGATGCCGATTATCTCCTCTTCCAACAGGGAATTATCGGCTTTGATGCTTGCTATCTCTTTTTCCAAAGAGGCGTATTCCTTATTCGTCTTGACCTGGTAAAGCTGGGTCTGATATTTCTTTATACTCTGCTCTTTCGTCTCCAGCTCTATATCTTTTTCCTTTCTCTTCAACTGCAGCTTTTTTAATTCTTCTTCCAGGTTTTTTAAATTTTCTGCTTTGCACGCCAGGGCCTCGTCTAACTCTTTCAGCCTGTCAGGCATGGCGTTCAGTATCTTTTTTTTGTCAAATATCTCGGTATCGAGCATCTGCAGCTCTATCAGCATCTTTATCTGATCTTCTATGTTAGGTGATGTCATCTACTTTCAGCTTTCAGTCGTCAGCTATCAGCTTTCAGCGTATTCAAGGTCGCCACGACACCAAGTCACCCGTCACATGTCAGATTATATACTGGTGACTTTGTGTCCTTTTCTCTTACTAGACACTAGTCGCTAACCGCTTTCGCCGAGAAGATTCTTCTAAGAAGAAACTTCAGGCGGATCCGCCCTTTGGCGGAAGTCGCTATACGCTAGAACTGGTCGGAGGCGCAAAAAGAGAATTCCGCGCTTTTTGCGCCGTAGACCGAATCTTTCCGCTAATGGGAAAAGAGTTTTAGAGAAAACCGCTAGGTTTGTCTCTAAATACAGAATACTTTGTTATTCTACCCTCCCTTTTAGGAGAGGATACAGCCCTGAACTAGAACAGAGTTCGGTTCAGGGCGTCATAAGGGAAACCTTAGGTTTCCCTTTGAAAATGATTTGGCTTTAGCCTTCCGCCGAAGGCGGAAGGTTCTTGTCAAAAAAAGTATATTCCGCACTTTTTTTGACAAGAACCAAAATCATTCCACTTATGGGAAAAAGATAAATAAGAAAAAACCGTTAGGTTTTGTCTTATATTACAGAGAACGATAATCCTCTAACTTCCTATCAGGAAAGAGGTACAGCGAGTCCGCCACCAAAGGTGGCGAGACGAGCGCCATAGGAGAAAACTACGTTTTCTCCTTGGATAGATTCGGCGTAAGCCCCCATGCATATAGTTATGCGGGGTCGCAGGCTTAAAAAAGAGAATTCCGCGCTTTTTTAAGCCGTAGACCGAATCTGTATAGAAAGTGGGCACAGAAGGATTTGAACCTTCGATCTCTGCCATGTGAGGGCAGCGCTTTAACCAGCTAAGCCATGTGCCCTGAATTTTTGCGAAACAAAAATTCATGCCGAAGCAGTGTTGGAAATCCGACCTATGGGAGGATTCCCACTGCTGAGGCGCTATTATCTAGTAAGCGTCTTCCATCATAGGGTGGATCCACCCTATGATGGAAGCGTCTAGCGTCTAGCGATTAGCGTCTAGTATCAGTAAACTATGTATTTCCGGTATTTTAGCCTCTAGTCGCTAAACGATAGAACTAGTCGAGGCTTAAAAAAGCACATTTCGCACTTTTTTGCCAGAACCGAATCAATACAACATAAGGGAAAAGATCTATGCCTTACTAGTTAAGTCACCACGACACCAAGTCACCCGTCACATGTCAAATTATATACTGGTGACTTTGTAACCTTGTGTCCTGGCGTCTTTTACTAGACGCTAGCCGCTTCCGCCGAGAAGATTCTTCTAAGAAGAAACTTCAGGCGGATCCGCCCTTTGGCGGAAGTCGCTATACGCTAGAACTGGTCGGA
>MHFD01000040.1:31652-33462 GCA_001804045.1 Omnitrophica bacterium RBG_13_46_9 | reverse complement strand
ACTTATATCCTCCTTTAAAATTCAAAATTCAAGATAGCCTATGATGTCGTCTGGACCCTGCTTTTTTTTCGGAGCCTCTTTTGGTATTTTATCTTTATGGGCACGCCTTTAAACGGGAATTTTTCTCTCAATCTATTCTCGATAAATGCTGTATGAAAATCGGTGACCGACCTTACGTCATCTGTAGAAACCGAAAATTCCTTCGGGAAGGCGCTTGTCTGCGCCATGTTATAAAATTTAGGGCGCCTTCTCCTGCGGGATATCCTGACATTTTCCGGATTTATTTCTTTCAAAAAATCTCTCAATGTGCCGGGATCTATAAAAAGATCCAGGCTTGTTTTTATCGAATTTACGTGATCAAAAGCCTTGAGCGCGTTTCTTCCTGTTTTCGCGGAAATAAACTCAATGGGATAATTCTTTGCCTCCGGCACCCTCTTTAAAATGGCCTGCTCATATCTGGACATCTCTATCTCTTTCACCAGGTCCCACTTGTTGACGATTATGACGCATCCCCTTCCCTTTTCTTTTATATATTCAAGTACCTTTATATCGTCGCTTGTAACCCCTTCCATGCCGTCAACAATAAGCAAGGCAACGTCACAACGGTCTATCGCCGCTTCGGACCGTATTATGCTGTGCGTATCGACCGCTTTCTTTACCTTGCTTTTATGCCTTATGCCGGCCGTATCGATAAGCAAAAACAGAAGTCCGTCCTTTCTAAAATAGATGTCGACCGAATCCCTCGTAGTACCGGGCTCTTCGTGGACAATAACCCTTTCTTCACCGACTACCTTGTTCAAAAAAGAGGACTTGCCCACATTGGGTCTACCGACGACCGCGATCTTGATAGGCTGTTGATTCTGGGGTCTCGCGCAGGACTGCTCCGGCAAAATATCCGTGACCTTCCCCATAAGTTCTTTTATACCAAGATTATGAAGGCATGAAATACCTAAAGGATCCCCCAGGCCAAGCTGATAGAAATCGAAAAAAATATCTTTGCGTTTCTCATTATCTATCTTATTTATGACCAGGATTATCTTCTTGCCGGATCTGCGAAATAAGTGCGCCAATTCTATGTCTAATGGTGTAAGCCCATTTTCGCCATCGCACACAAATAAAAGCGCGTTTGAAGCCGTGATGGTTTTCTTTATTTGGATCTTCACCAGTTGCTGGATATCGTCGCCACTGGCCAGCAAAAACCCTCCCGTATCAACCAGTATGAGATCCTTATCTCTGATCTTTATCAACTTCTCTATCCTGTCTCTAGTAGTCCCTTCTTCTTCCTCCACCACGGCCTGCCTCTTGCCGATAATCCTGTTAAATAGGCTCGATTTGCCGACATTGGGCCTTCCGACAATAGAGACAATAGGTATATTATCTTTTGCCATCTGCGTTATTTATCGTTCAGGAATTTGCTTCCTTTAATAAGGTAATCCAACCCTGAGATTACGGTAAATCCTACGGTAATATTCCATAAAAAAGCGGATACGGAAAGCTGCGATAATATGCTTAAGACGGTGATCATTTGGAAAAACGTGGTGACCTTGCCGACAAAGGTAGGTTTTATCTCAAGTTCGCCTTTTGCAAAATATATAAGAACCGCTCCGAAGACTATGATCACGTCTCTCGATATTATCGCGACGGGCACGTATAGCGGCATCTTGGCAACGGGCGAAATACCTTTCGCAACGCTAAGGCATATGAAAGCGCTCGATATAAGAAACTTGTCCGCTATCGGGTCCAATACCTTGCCTATCTTTGTCTTTTCCCTTGCGGTGCGCGCGATATAACCGTCAATCGCGTCGCTTAT
>MHFD01000040.1:31481-31623 GCA_001804045.1 Omnitrophica bacterium RBG_13_46_9 | reverse complement strand
TATTCCATTTTGAATAAAGAATGGCCAATATAAAGAAGGGGATCAGCACTATCCGCAAAATGGTGATCTTATTGGCGAGACTCATCATAAATTTAGATATTTCTGCTCTGAGGCGTATATTCTTATTTAATAATACGTATCC
>MHFD01000040.1:30572-31470 GCA_001804045.1 Omnitrophica bacterium RBG_13_46_9 | reverse complement strand
CAGTGGATAAGAAAGACTTTCCCCGCCAGACTCCTGGCCGGGACAAAACCCCAGTAACGCGAATCTACGGAATTTAAACTATTATCACCTAAGGCATAATAAGAACTCTCTGGGACCTTTATAGGTTTACCGGCTGCTCCGTATTCGCCTCTATTGTAATAGACTATGCTCTTTAAGATCAATGGCTCTTCAACGAGGTTACCATTTATCCAGATATGCTGATCCTTTATCTCAACGACATCCCCGGGCTTTCCTATCAACCTCTTTACCAGATATTTCTTTGGCTCTACGGGTGAACGGAATACTATGATATCCCCTCTTTGGGGTTCCCTCACCTTCGGCAGATTTACGTTGATAAATGGTATTTTGGCGCCATATATAAATTTATTCACGAATATCCTATCTCTAGGCTTTAAGGTGGGGACCATGGATGATGTCGGAATCTTAAACGGCTGGACGATAAACGTCCTTATGAAAAGCGCTATAATAAGCGCATATAAAATCGGCTTTATCCACTCGTCGCGCCAATACTGCCACGTTTGATATTTCGGTTTCATTTCATTCCTTTCTTTGCACGGGTCTTCTCGGATTTAAAAAATAAACACCGGCAATCCGGCTTTATCCGTATTGATAATATCTGCTAAATCGCGCGCCCAAATAGCTCTCAAACGCGTTAAAGTGATAGCGCGCCGATAATATAAAAATCTGTGTTTACCCGTATTATAATCCGTATTCCTATATTTTCAACGCTGCGAAAAACGCGTCCTGCGGGATCTGCACTTTCCCAAACTGTTTCAGGCGCTTCTTGCCCATTTTCTGCTTTTCCCACAGTTTTCTTTTTCTTGTTATGTCCCCTCCGTAACACTTGCCTGTAACGTGTTTACCCAGGGCGCTCACG
>MHFD01000040.1:29001-30552 GCA_001804045.1 Omnitrophica bacterium RBG_13_46_9 | reverse complement strand
TCGTAGTCAAGCGATCCGTATCCCTTAGTAAGCGACTTTACATTGTCATAGAAATCCGATATTACCTCCGCTATGGGCATCTCATATACAAGCCGCACCCGTTCCTCGTCCAGGAATTCGGTGCTCTTATAGATGGCGCGCCTCGATTCCGATAACTTCATCACGTCCCCCAGCGTCTCCTTGGGTATAATGATAAAAACGCGCACATACGGTTCTTCTACGCCGGCGATAATCTGCGGATCGGGAAATTTGGAAGGGTTATCCACGCTTAAAATCTCGCCTTCTTTCGTAAGTATCTTGTATATTACGCTCGGCGTCGTCAGCACGAGATTGAGATCGTATTCTCTCTCGAGCCGTTCCTGTATGATCTCCATATGCAGAAGCCCCAAAAAACCGCATCTGAACCCCATCCCCAGGGCAGCCGAGGTCTCAGGCTCGGCTATAAAAGAAGCGTCCGAGAGCCTCATCTTCTGGATAGCGTCTTTAAGAGCCGGTAAATCCGCGGGGTTTACGGGATATATCCCGCAGTATACCATTGGAGTGATCTTTTTGTATCCCGGCAGCGCGCTTGAAGCGGGGTCCTCCGTGTTCGTCACCGTATCGCCTATCATCACCTCGGCCGGGTTTTTTATATTACAGCTAAGATAGCCGACTTCTCCGCAGGCCAGCTGGTCTATTTCGATGGGTTTTGGCTTAAATACGCCCACCTCTTTTGCCTCATATACATTGCCTGAATTCATAACCTTGATGGTCATGCCTTTTTTAACGGCACCGTTTACGACCCTTATGAACAGTATGGCTCCTTTATAGGTATCAAATTTTGAATCGAAGACAAGGGCCTGCAGCGGACTCGAAATATCGCCGTGTGGCGGCGGTATTTTTTGGATTATCCTTTCAAGTATCTCTTCCGTGCCTATACCCTCTTTCGCGCTCGCGAGAATGATCTCTCGCTCATCAAGTCCGAGGATATCCCGTATCTGTCTCTTTACTTTAGGGATGTCGGCGTTCTGCACATCTATTTTGTTGATAACGGGTATGATCTCGAGATTATGCTCAAGCGCCAGATAGAGATTCGCCACAGTCTGAGCTTCCACGCCTTGAGAGGCATCTACCAAAAGCAATGCGCCTTCGCAGGCGCCTATGGACTTTGACACCTCATACGTGAAATCTACATGGCCCGGCGTATCTATGAGGTTAAGCACATACTCATCTCCGTCCTTTGCGTTATATATGATTCTCACCGCGCTTGCTTTTATTGTTATACCGCGCTCCCTTTCCAATTCCATATCATCCAGGACCTGGTCCATAAACTCCCTCTTGGATATGGTTTTGGTAAATTCGATTATTCTATCGGCAAGCGTGGACTTGCCGTGATCGATATGAGCGATTATAGAAAAATTTCTTATTAGGTTCTTTTTCATTTTATTTTACGCTGATCATCGCAGACATCCCCCGATTCATCGGCGCAGGGCCGGCAGATCAATATTTCCATATAGGATTGATTATCCCGTTCCGTCCGTTTAAAACGGCGCCCGCGATCATCGGTGTATC
>MHFD01000040.1:28664-28876 GCA_001804045.1 Omnitrophica bacterium RBG_13_46_9 | reverse complement strand
TCGTCCTTGTGTTTATCGATCATTTTATGTATGGCGCTTACGGCCCTATCATAAGCGCCCCTGAGAGATTCTCCTCTTGGAAACCGGGCGGAGGTAGGCGACGTCTTCCAAAGATTATACTGCCTCTTATACCTTTTCTTTATATCGTCTAAAAGCAAACCCTGCCAGACACCTTGGTTGAGTTCGCTGAATTCATCGCACTTCTTCACCGT
>MHFD01000040.1:27518-28629 GCA_001804045.1 Omnitrophica bacterium RBG_13_46_9 | reverse complement strand
AAAAACTGCAGGAGGCGGGGCTTGAGTAGATATTGTCGATTTTAAATTTTGAAAGTTCCTCGGAAATTTTCTGGGCTTCTCGTATGCCCTCATCGTTCAAGGGTATATCTAAAGCGCCCTGGACCCTATTCTGCTTGTTCCAATCCGTCTGTCCGTGCCTTACAAGTATTAATTGTGACATTTTTTATTATTGATTACGGAGATTTTGCATCCGCCGAAGCTAGAAGCGCTCTAAAAACTTCATCGAAATCCCCGAGGCGCTCTAATAAATAAGCCTAAATCGGAATAATAAGATACAGCTTAAATCACGCAGAGAAACCTAATCCGTGTAATCATTTAAACGCTTAGCGCAAACTTCTTTCCGAATTCTACGAGCCCTACGGCCTCTCTTTCGCTGCGCCCCTCCGAATATATGCGCAGTTTTGGCTCGGTGCCGGATAGCCTAAGCATGAACCAGCTTCCGTCTGAACGTATGAATTTGAACCCGTCGAACGACTTCATATCGACTATCTCTTTACCCAATACATTCTTAAATGGCCTCTTATCCAGCAAAGCTGATAATTTTTTGGCTTTGGACGGTGAATAGTACATATCGTAACGTTTATATACATACATCCCGTACTTTCTGTTTATGTCATCGACTATCCTCGACAAACTCTTTTTTCTACAGGCCATCATTTCCAGAATAAGCAGACCCGACAGTATTCCATCCCTCTCCGGAATCCATCCTTTAAACGCCACGCCGCCGGTCTCTTCCCCTCCCAGCAATATGTCTTCTTTATTAAAAATTTCGGCTATATATTTAAAGCCGACGGGCGTCTCATAGGTCCTGAGCCCGTAATGCTTACAGATTTTATCTATAAGCGCCGTCCCGCAAATAGTCTGGACCACACCGCCTTTAAGGTTCCTATCCTCTAAAAGATGTAGCAAAAGCAGAGTCATGACTTTATGGCCGCTAAGGACTTTTCCGTTCGGAAGAATGACCCCCAGCCTATCCGCGTCTCCGTCAGTAGCCAGCCCTAAGTCAAAATGGCCTTTTTTCACAACCGCGGCTGTGCTCTTTAGATGTATTTCATTGGGCTCAGGGCTCCTGCCTCCAAAATAAGGGTCC
>MHFD01000040.1:24108-27457 GCA_001804045.1 Omnitrophica bacterium RBG_13_46_9 | reverse complement strand
CTGCGCCCGTGCCGTTCATGCTATCCGCCAAAATTTTCAGCTTTGACTTTTTGAGTAGCTTCATGTCAGCGTATTTCTTCACAAATTTAAGGTGCCTCGGTATAATATTCTCGATCCTCATAAGGCCCCTTTTAACGGCAGAGTCCTTATCTATAAACCTTACCTTTGACCGGTATAACCGTGATTCTATGTCATCCGTGACGGCTTTGCCGACAGACCCCCCGAAACACCCTTTATATTTTACTCCATTATAACTGGCCGGATTATGACTTGCCGTGACCATTACCCCCCCGATAAAATTCCTTTGCCTTACTTCGAAACTCACCGATGGAGTAGGCGTCGGCCTATCCGCCAGAACGACTTTTATGCCGTTTGCGGCAAGCACGCAGGAAATCAGCTCCGCGTACTTCTCCGATAAAAACCTCGTGTCATAGCCCATTATTAGCGCAAATTTTTTTCCGTAAAGTTCCGATTTTTGATTTTTAATATTTTCTTTTTGCTTTTTTACGTAGTCAGCTATAGCCTGGGCTACGATCTTGGTGTTTTCGAAAGTAAAATCCTCGCCTATAACAGCCCTCCAACCGTCCGTCCCAAATTTTATTTTTGCCATCTTCAATACTCCGGGTTAAATTAGTTTCAGCTTTATTGCCCTCTTTTCCGCCACTCTACCGCCTAACTGCCATTACCGCATAGACCCTTGTTATATCCTCGATTGTAATCACCCCGACTACCCTTCCGTCTCTTATAACCGGCAGTGACTTTATATTATATTCCTGCATGATGTTCTGCGCCTTATTAAGAGAATCGTATTCCCTAAGGACGGGCACGTCCTTTCTCATGATATCGTAGATGTTGCCCGAAGTGCCGAGTGTATGTATTCCGTTTATGATATCACTGCGCGTTACAAAACCGATCATCCTGTCGCCTTCCACTATAGGAAAATCTTCCTGATGGCTGTGAAATATCAGTTCCAGGACCTTTGATACTGTAGTATCTTTTTGCAACGTAAGAAATCGGGAAGGCATGATATCCTTTATGTAAAATTTTTTTAAAGTCTCCCTGATATCAACCTGCATCTCCTCGCTTGAGGCCGCCATATAGATGAATACCGCTATCACGATAAGGACGATATGGCCTTGAATCAGTCCTATATACCCGAACAGAAGGGCGAAGAGATGGCCGAAATTAACGGCTATTTTTGTGGCTTTTTGATAGTCCATCTTCTGCGCTAAAAGTGCGCGTAAGATCCTGCCGCCGTCCATGGGGAAGGCGGGTATCAGATTGAATACGGCCAATATAAGGTTGATCCAATAGATATGCGCAAAAACCAATTTCCATGTGCCGACAGAAAGCGGGAATTGATGCAGGACTTCTGCGCCCAGCCACAGTCGCAAGGGGAAATAGAAGACAATAACGATGAAAATATTAAGCATCGGCCCGGCCAGCGATATCAAAAATTCCTGGTAAGGCTTATCCGGCATCTTTGACATGGACGCGACGCCGCCGATAGGAAGAAGGGTGATCTCTTTGACTTTGATGCCGAACTTTCTGGCAACAAGGCTATGCGACAGTTCGTGCAGGGTAACAAAGCAGAATATCCCCACAATAAGAAAAAGCCATCGCATGCCCATATTCAAAAAGATGAGCAAAAGGAGAAAAAACGTGACATGGATGTTTATTGATATATCCGCTATCTTAAATATTTTTATCGAACCTTTCATGCGTTAAACTCCGGATTATGTATAAATACCCTATTCAAATATCACAAGCCTCACCATGCCTAGCAGGCGGCGCTGAAATCGTCTCTTGAGTGAAGCTCCACCGCCTTACAGCGGTGGCTTCTCTTTTTACAGGGTTCCGCTCTATCGGTGGAGCGGAACCCTGAACCGAAAGCCATTCATCCGCGCCCTTACAGGCGTGGCTTTCTGGTTCATGGGTAAAATTTGTAACAAATCCTAATTTTCCGGATTCCAGACACGCGCGTTTGGGACATTTGAATTTCGAATTTGTTTCGGATTTAGAATTTACTGTTAAAGCACTAATACCTGTTCAAGCTTCTTCTTAACGCTATCCCTGGCGGGGCCTATTGAGGCCAGATTAAAATTCTTCCTGTCGAAAACGATGTTTGCCGCATTTTTTATGTCTTCGACGGTAACCCGGTCTATATTCTTGAACATCTCTTTTATGCCGGGCGCCTTCCCCTCTCCCATTATCTTAGATCCGAGCCACAGCATCCTCGAGGCGGTGTCTTCCAGAGCCAGGAGAAGCTGGCCCCGGAAGTACTCCTTAGCGCGGTAAAGCTCATCGCGCGTGACAAAATTTTTCTTTATATCCAGAAGTTCGCGAATGATATCGCGCGAGGCCCCCAGTAACTGGTTATTGTCCACACCGGCATGTATAATAAATGTGCCTGTATCCTTATATTCCTTCGTGCTCGACGAGATATCATAGCACAGCCCCTTTCTGTCCCGCAATCTATCAAAAAGTCTGGAAGACATATTGCCCCCCAGGATTATATTTAAAAGCTTGAGCGCATATTTAAGCTTATGGGTTCTATTTAAACTGTAAAACCCGATGGCTATGTGGGTCTGTTTTGTATCCTCGTAAGAAAGCCTGACCCGGACTTCTTTAGGCACCTTCCTGACCTCTTCATAGGGAAATCTTTTTACCTCTGAAGTCATGGAAAAAACACCTTTGGCGAAACGGATGCACGCTTTTCTGTCTATCCTGCCGGTTGCAACGATTGATATATTGGCCGGCTGGTAATACTGACGCTTGAAATCAGTTAAATCATCTTTTGTGAAGTTTTTTACGCTTTCTATGTATCCTATGACCGGGCGGCCCAACGCATGATTCGGCCACATTGTCTCGTCGAGGACATCAAATACGCGGTGGGCGGGCTGGTCCAAATACATCTTTATCTCTTCGCAGATAACGCTTTTCTCCCTTTCCAATTCCGACTGATCCAGTTTTGGATTTAACACCATATCACTCAATATATCGAGCCCGGTTTGCATATAGCCGGAGGGCATCTTCACCATATAGCAGGTCACCTCTTCAGCGGTAAATCCGTTGAAACTTCCTCCGACGCCCTCTATCGATTCTTTCAGCATATTGGCGCTTTTCGAAGTGGTACCCTTAAACAGCATATGTTCCAGAAAATGGCTGATGCCGCTGAATCTTCTGCTCTCGTATCTTCCGCCCGTGCCGATCCATATGCCGATCGAAACCGATTCCATATGCGGCATATGTGAGGTTATGATCCTTAACCCGTTCTTTAACTTTTCTTTTTTGTACATCGTCATATCATGCCCTTTGGTTTGATTGATTTCCGACCTTTGATAGCCGC
>MHFD01000040.1:23057-24094 GCA_001804045.1 Omnitrophica bacterium RBG_13_46_9 | reverse complement strand
TCAAGCCCCTCTTTTAGCTTTTCAGTAAATGCAGCAGCTTCCTTGGCCTGCGGCCCGTGTGAGCCGTTCATATTTAACGGGAGTCCGACAACGATCTCTTTTATATCTTCTTCCGATATTATGCCTTTCAAGCGTTTTATGACCTCGCTGTCCCGCTCCCTCTCGAGGGTCGAATACCCCTGGGCGATGATCCCCAGAGAATCGCTTATAGCCGCTCCTATACGTTTAGAACCTATGTCTAACCCTAGTATCTTCATCTATAATTTGAATCAGCTCCTGGGCCATAGTAAGAGTTGATGTTTGTCTTACTATCGGCTATCAGCCATAAGCTATTAGCTGATTTACCCATTAAAACAACACTATAGCCTATTGGTCAGTTCCTTTACCTTTTCGGCGCTATTTTTGCTGCATACAAGCGTGCCTTTGCCGGTGCACACCACTACCGCATCTTTCAGGCCTACCACGCCAAGCCTGATCCCCCCGGAATTATACACGATGGAATCACTGGTATCCAAGAGAGCCGCTTTGCCAAAAGATATATTGCCATTTTTGTCGCTTTTGAATAGCCCCTCCAAGCTTGCCCAGCTTCCTAAATCGCACCAGGAAAAGCATCCTTTTACGCAATGCAGATTTTTCGCTTTTTCCATAATCTGATAATCTATCGACACATTCCTCATCCGCAAATACGCCTCATGTTTTCTTCTTTTCGCTTTTTTTATGCGCTGAAGTTCCCTATATAAAAGAGGCGCGTTTTGCCTCATCGCCCCCAAAATATCTTTTGCCTTAAAGATAAACATGCCTGCGTTCCATAGATAATCGCTTCTTTTTATGAATTTTGCGGCTACCGATTCCTTCGGTTTCTCTATAAATCTGTCTACAGAATAGATATCGCGCCCTTCCCGCGCTCTTACCTTTATATAACCGTATGCTCCGGACGGGGTCTTGGGTTTGATTCCTATACACAATAGTACCCCGGGTTTCCTGCGCGCGAAATCCACGGCGGTTTTTATGGTCCTTTTAAAACTATGCGTTTTCTT
>MHFD01000040.1:18209-23049 GCA_001804045.1 Omnitrophica bacterium RBG_13_46_9 | reverse complement strand
AATCCGTGGGCAGAACCACCATTATATCGCATGGTCTAAGCTCTATCGCCGCCAGTCCGATCGCGCTGGCCGTGCTCCTGCCAAAAGGCTCTACCAAGATGTTGCGTCCCGGAATCCCTCTCGCGTAAGTCCTCAATATCCTCTCCTGGGCTTTATCCACCACCACCAAAATATTCTTCCTATCGACCAGTCCCCGCAGTCTCTTGATAGCCTCTGTGATAAGTGGTTGGCTATTTCCTATACGGACAAATGATTTTGAACATCTCTCTGTGGAAAGCGGCCATAACCTCGTCCCTTTACCGCCGGCCAGCAAAACAGCGTAAACGTCTTTTTTCATCCTATATCCCTTCTTCAACCATCTGCTATCAGCCATCAGTTATCAGCAGATGACAAAAGAAGTCCTCTTATTTCCCGTGAATCGCTTTTTCCAGCTTCGACACAAAGCTTGAAACTTTTTTATATAAATCCTTTTTACCTATATTCTTTTCTATAACCTTAATAATGGCGCTGCCGACAATAATCCCGTCCGCCAGACGCAATATCCTTTTTACCTGCGACGGCGTGGAGATACCGAATCCCACACAGATGGGCTTCCCGGTGATTCTTTTAAGATCCCCGACATTTTTAGATATATCCTGCGGGAGCCTGCTCCTTGCGCCCGTAACGCCCGTCAATGAAACATAGTAAATAAAGCCCGTGCTTTTATCGGCTATTTTTTTAAGCCGGGCTTTCGTGCTTGTAGGCGCGGCCAAAAATATCGTAGCAAAATCCGCTTTTCTTGATATCGCAATAAGTTCTTTTGCCTCCTCGGGGGGTAAGTCCGGGATAATAACGCCGTCTGCGCCTGAACCTTTAGCATCCATGACAAACCTTTCGAGGCCATAATGGAGCAAAAGATTATAATATGTCATAAACACGATCGGAAGCCTCACATGCTTTCTTACCGAACGCACCATATGTAGTATAGATCTTATATTGGCGCCCTTTGAAAGCGCGCGTTGAGACGCTTTCTGTATAGTCGGTCCGTCCGCCAGCGGGTCGGAGAAAGGTATGCCGAGTTCGACGAGATCCACCCCGGCTTTCTCAAGTTCCGCTACAAGCCTCTCTGTCGTTCGCAAGGCAGGATCTCCGGCTGTTATGTAAACGATAAATGCCTTTTTGCGTTCTTTCTCCAGTCGCGTAAATAATGCGTCTATCCTGTTCATCTCTTTATCCCGTTTTTTTTCTAGTCCGGTACGTGGGTAAATCGCACGATGTGCCATCTACTCAAATCTCAAATGTTCTTTGACTATGTCGATATCCTTATCCCCGCGTCCTGACAGACAAAGAATCACTATTTTATCTTTTTTCAATTTCGGCGCGAGTTCGGAAACATAATATGCCGCATGGGACGGCTCCAGCGCAGGAATTATGCCTTCATATTCGGATAAAAGTTTAAATCCGGCGAGCGCTTGCCTGTCGGTGACCGCTACATACTCCGCTCTTTTTATTCTTTTATAATAAGAATGCTCGGGTCCGACGCCGGGATAATCCAACCCCGCTGAAATCGAATGCGCTATATTAACCTGTCCGTCTCTGTCCTGCAGAAGATAGCTTTTTGAGCCGTGAAGCACGCCTATTTCTCCTTTTACCAAAGTCGCGGCGTGTTTTTTCGAACCCAAACCTGAGCCCGCGGCTTCTACGCCGATGAATCTCACATTTTTGTCCCGGAAAAACGGATGAAAAAGGCCTATGGAATTGCTGCCGCCGCCGACACAGGCGACAAGGAAATCGGGAAGCCTCTTCTCAAGCTTCAAAATCTGCGACCTCGCTTCCTTTCCTATCACCGATTGAAACTCCCTGACCATATATGGATAGGGATGTGGCCCTACCACAGAACCTAAGACATAATGCGTATTTTTCACATTCGTAACCCAGTCCCTTATCGCCTCATTTGTAGCGTCCTTCAGGGTCTTCGAACCCGACCCTACTGGTATTACGCGCGCTCCCAGAAGCTTCATCCTATACACATTCAACCCCTGCCTCCTTATATCTTCCGTGCCCATGTATATATCGCACTTGAACCCGAACATTGCCGCAACGGTAGCGGTAGCGACGCCGTGCTGGCCGGCGCCGGTCTCGGCTATAAGGCGTTTCTTCAGCATCTTCTTCGCCAGAAGGGCCTGACCGATTGTATTGTTTATTTTGTGCGCGCCGGTATGGGCGAGATCTTCTCTTTTTAAATAGATCTTTGCCCCTCCCAATTTTTCCGTAAGGCGCCCGGCCAAATAGAGAGGCGTAGGCCTCCCCGCATATTCTCTCAGGTAATATCCGAGCTTCTCCGAGAACTTTCTGTCTTTCAGGGCCTTCTTTAGCTCGGTTTCCAGTTCTTCCAGTGCGTGCATGAGCGTTTCCGGCACAAATTTTCCTCCGAACTCGCCAAAGTAGCCTTTTCCGTCAGGTATACCCCGTAAATGTACCGATGCGTTGCGGATCGAACTATATTTTTTTCGCATTATATATAAACTCCTTAAGAAGCCTGTAATCCTTCTTTCCCGGCGACCGTTCAACGCCGCTCGCCACATCGACGGCGTACGGAAAGGCTTTATTTATCGCCTCGCGCACATTTCCGGGTGTCAGTCCGCCTGCCAGGAAAACAGGTTTTTTAAACGGCCTGCCGCTTATGATATCCCAGTCAAAGCTTACTCCAGTCCCTCCGGGTACGCCCTCAAGGTATGTATCGAACAGATAATAGTCGACCTCATCATAATCATCGACAACCTTAAGGCTGGAATCGTCTTTAACTTTAAATGATTTTATTATCCTGAAATCGCCGCTTAAGCGCCGACAGTAGTCCGGATCTTCGTCTCCATGCAGCTGTATGATATCAAGGTGACACTTCCCTGCGGTCGATTTTACGTTTTCGAAATCCTGGTTAAAAAACAACCCCACTTTTGCCAAATCTTCCGGCAGGTCTTCGATAATCACCCGCGCGTGCTCAACGTCCATTCTTCTTGGGCTATTTTCAAAAAATATGAATCCCACAAAATCAGCCCCTAGTTCATGCGCCTTTAAAGCGTCTCTTAGATCCGTAATGCCGCAAATCTTGACTTTTACCATATGTATAAGCTACTCCACAAGACGGTCACAAATAAAAAATCAATACCTCATTATCTCTCTTATCTTGCCGGCGATGTCATCCGCTTCCATAAACGCCTCTCCGATCAAAACAGCGTTCATGCCCAGGCTCTTCAAAAACATCACATCCTCATATGTCCTTATGCCGCTTTCGGAAACCTTAATCTTGCTTTCCGGTATAAGCCTTGCCAACCTCTGAGTGGTGGCAAGATCCACCCTAAATGTGCTAAGGTCCCTATTGTTTATGCCTATAATAGAAGCGCCGGAGTTAAGGGCTTTTTCTATATCTTCCTCGTTGTGGACTTCCACCATGACATCCATGCCCAAATCCTTGGCTATCTTATAAAAGTTTACAATCTCCTCTTTTGTCAATATATGCGCTATGAGCAAGATGGCGTCAGCGCCCCAATAAACAGACTCGTAAATCTGGTATTCGTCTATAATAAAATCTTTGCGCAGAAGCGGCAGTGTAACTTTATCCTTAAGTTCTTTAAGCGTAGCGAGGCTGCCCGCGAAGAACCTCTCGTCTGTCAATACCGAAAGCGCGCTTGCGCCGTTTGCCTGATAGGTCAAAGCGATCTTGAGCGGATTGAAGTTCCCTCTTATGATGCCTTTTTGAGGGGAAGCTTTTTTCAATTCAGCTATCAGATTTATATGATGCAGCCTGCATATATTTTTTTTGAAAGCGCTCTTTGTATAGACTTTGCCTGCCAGTTCCTTGATCCTCTGCTCCGGTATGGCTTCCCGGGCCTTCTCGATTTCTTTCCTTTTCTCGTTGATTATTTTAGATAGTATCATTGTATAAGTTATTTATTAGTCAGCTCCTTAAGACCTTCGAGCTTCTCAAGAGCGCGGCCGGAATCGATGGATTCTTTGGCTTTTTCTATGCCCTTTTTAAGAGTTCCGGCTAGCCCTGTGACATAGATAGCCGCGCCTGCGTTAAGCACTGCGATATCCCTTTTCGGCCCTCCCCTGCCATTAAGTATGTCTAAGGCAACTTTTGCGTTAAATCCGGCGTCTTTTCCCTTCAAGTCCTCTTTTTCCGACCGGGTAAAAGAAAAATCCTCGGGATTTATCGTATATATTCTGACATCGTTATCCTTAAGTTCCGCAATCACGGTTTCCTCGGAGGTCGTTATCTCGTCCAGCCCGTCTTTGCCGTGCACTACCATCGCGGCGGCAGAGCCTAATTTTCTCAATACGTTAGCGATGGTCTCTGTCAAGTCTTCGTCGTAGACCCCTAATAATTGGAATTTGGCGCCTGCGGGATTGGTCAAGGGCCCCAGGACATTGAAGATCGATCTTGTCTTAATCTTTTTTCTGGCAGGCATCGCATATTTCATGGCCATATGCAGTTTCGGCGCAAAAAGAAAACCGATGCCCACTTTGTTGATGCAATCTTCGATAACCTCTTTCCCAACGTCAATGTTTATGCCCAACTCCTGCAAAAGATCGGCGCTCCCGCACCGGCTTGATACGGCTTTGTTGCCATGCTTGGCAACGATGCACCCTGCGCCGGAAGCGATAAAGGCGCTGACCGTAGAAATATTAAACGTATCTGCGCCGTCTCCGCCGGTGCCGCATGTATCCAAAAGCCGCGGGGAGCCGACATTTATCTTTGTCGCAAACTTACGCATGACGGTGGCGGCACCCGTTATCTCGTCCACAGTCTCTCTCTTTTTTTTAAGAGTGAGTAAAAAATCCGCTATCTTATCGGTTTCTG
>MHFD01000040.1:14689-18203 GCA_001804045.1 Omnitrophica bacterium RBG_13_46_9 | reverse complement strand
CGCTCATTATCTCGGTAAAAATGTCCTCCATTTCCTCTGAGGAAAGATCTATTCTTTGTTTAATTTTTTCTATGGCTTCTTTTATCATTCTTTCTGTGCTTTTAAATGTCGATTACAGCGATTTAGAAGCGATTGCGGAGATTGTTCTCGCAAGCAATCTCTGTAATCTATCTTTAATCT
Organism: Omnitrophica bacterium RBG_13_46_9; assembly: GCA_001804045.1. Taxonomy (GTDB): domain Bacteria; phylum Omnitrophota; class Gorgyraeia; order JABMRN01; family RBG-13-46-9; genus RBG-13-46-9. The sequence goes on along the minus strand of MHFD01000040.1, from coordinate 18,023 downwards.
CTGCAATCATTGTAAATCATCTCATTCTCAAAAAATTGTATAATATCTTTTTTCCCTCGGACGTAAGAATGGACTCGGGGTGAAACTGCACCCCCCAAGTAGGAAATTTCCTGTGCTTTATGCCCATGATCTCCTTTTCTTTTGTCTGGGCGATGATTTCCAGGGTTTTCGGCAGGGACCTGCGCTCCACGATCAAAGAATGGTATCTGGTCGCCTCAAACGGATTTTTAACGTCTTTAAAAATTCCGTTTTGCCTGTGATATATCATCGATGTTTTCCCGTGCATAATGCGCCCGGCCCTGACCACCTTTCCGCCAAAAACTTCCCCGATACACTGATGCCCCAGGCATACCCCTAAAATGGGTATCTTGCAGGAAAATTCTCTGATTACGGCGTTTGAAATACCCGCGTCCCGCGGAGTGCCGGGTCCGGGAGAGATGATTATCCTGGAAGGGCCGATCCGCTTTATCCTGCTCAGCGTAATCTTGTCGTTTCTGAAAACAGACGGCTCTTCCCCGAGTTCCCCCAGATACTGGACCAGATTATAAGTAAATGAATCGTAATTATCTATTACAAGCACCATTGTCTATTATCTGAGCCCCCTTTCGGCTTCCTGAATCGCCTTTAGCATGGCTTTCGCTTTATTAAGCGTCTCCTTGTATTCTCTTTCCGGTCTGGAATCGGCCACGATGCCGGCCCCCGCCTGAGCGTAAGCGGTATTTCCCTTGATTAAAATTGTGCGGATGGCGATACAGGTATCCAGATTCCCCGAAAAACTGAAATAGCCGACCGTGCCGGCGTAAATGCCTCTCTTGACATTTTCAAGCTCGTCGATTATCTCCATAGCGCGTATCTTGGGCGCCCCCGCGACAGTGCCGGCCGGAAAGGTAGCCCTTACAAGGTCAAATATATCCTTTCCGCGTTTAAGGACTCCCGAAACGTCGCTTACGATATGCATAACATGGGAGTATTTCTCCACTGCCATGAATTCCTGAACACTTACAGTGTCAAATCTGCAGACCCTACCTATGTCATTCCGTCCCAGGTCGACCAGCATGATATGTTCGGCCTTTTCTTTGGGATCGCTTAAAAGATCCTTCATCATGAAGTTGTCTTCTCGCTCATCGCGGCCCCGGCGCCTTGTTCCCGCGATAGGACGCAACTCTGCTTTTCTGTCCTCGCACCTGACCATGATCTCGGGAGACGCGCCTATAAGTTTAAGCTTCCCGAATTTAAGATAAAACATGTAGGGAGAGGGGTTTATGCTCCTAAGGGCCCTGTAAATATCGAAAGGATCGCAATTAAACCCTCTTTTAAATCTCTGAGAGAGCACAACCTGGATTATGTCGCCTGACCTTATGTATTCCCTGGCCCGCTCCACGATGCGCGTAAATTGCGGCTTTGTCAAATTCGAGACCACAGAGCTATTGATACCGGATTTTCGCGGTTTCCTGACAAGGGGCATAGATTTTTCGGACTTGGAGAGGCGCCTTACAAGCCCTTCGATCTTCTTAACGGCTTCGTCGTAAGATGCCGACGGATTCTTGCCCACGAACGCGTTTGAAACCACTTTTATTTTATGGTCCACATGATCAAATATAAGTATTGTGTCTGTCAGCACAAAAAGAGAGTCCGGCAGATTCAAATCGTCGATGTTATTATCCGGTATTCTTTCAAAAAATCTGACCGCGTCGTAACCTATGTAACCGACCAAACCGCCGCAGAACCTCGGAAGCCCTTTGACAGGCACGAAAGAGAATTTCCCCATCATATTCTTGATTTCCTCAAGCGGATCCTTGCGGGTCTTGAAAACCTTTTTCTTTCCGCCTTCGATTATGGTAATGTCCCTGCATTTACTCATAAATACTAAAGACGGAGTGCTGCCCAGGAAAGAATAACGCGCTATCCTCTCGCCGCCTACGACAGATTCCAAAAGGTAGGAAAATTTTCCTTCGTCTATCTTCGCAAAAGCGGAGAGGGGCGTTTCAAAATCAGCCAGCACTTCCCTGTAAACAGGGATAAGGTTACCCTTCTTCGCCAGTTTTACAAATTCTTTTTTACTTGGATAATACATATCCAGCCTTCAGCCATCAGCTATCAGTCATCAGCTTTCGGCCATTAGCTATCGGCCATCAGCCATTATAAACATCCTTCGGGTCAAACACGCGCTTCTCCACGACTTTCTCACTGCCATCCTTATCGATTTTTCTATAATAACACGTAAAATATCCCGCATGGCAGGCAGCTTTCTTCTGTTCGACCCTAAAAAGCAGCGAGTTATTCTCGCAATCGACGAAAATTTCCTTGATAACCTGTATATTGCCGGAAGTCTCACCTTTTAACATTATCCTCTTTTTTGATCTTCGGAAAACATATACCTTCCCTTCGGTGAGGCTCCTCGCTAAAGACTCTTTATTCATATAACAGAGCGTCAGCACCTTCTGTGTCTTATGATCCTGTATTATTGCCGGGATCAAACCATTCTTATCAAACTTTAATTTCTCTACCATCATCTTTCCTTGTGACCTCGCATATATCGGAGGTTTCTTAATGTTTCTTGATGTTGCTTAATGTTTCTTAAGGTTGCGTTTTATGCTGCATAGGTTGCAAAAGTTTCATAGGTTGCAGATGTTACATATTGAAACTTATGGAAACTCCTTGAAACTCATTGACTCGATAACACGAGCTCGAATCGTCCGTCGTCCTTTCGTCCATCGTCCTTCGTAACGAGCAGATAGTTAGTGCCCCTACAACCTACAACCTACGAGTCAAGAGCTAGCTTAGCCGCACCTCCACCCCCTTTGACCTCAAATACTCCTTCACCTGCCTTATGCTGAATTCTCTGAAATGAAATACGCTGGCAGCCAAAGCTGCGTCCGCCTTGCCTGTCGTAAGCGCCTCATAAAAATGTTCCAGGCTGCCGCATCCGCCGCTTGCTATCACGGGTATGCTGACTGTTTCGGCTATCTTTCTCGTAAGCTCTATATCATACCCGTTCTTCGTGCCGTCTCTATCCATGCTGGTAAGCAAAATCTCTCCCGCTCCTAAAGAGGCGGCTCTTGACGCCCATTCTATTGCGTCTAACCCCGTGGCGGTGCGCCCGCCGTTTATATAGACTTCCCAGCCCATCGCGCCGGCCGTTGAGCGCCCTATGCTGCGCTTAGCGTCTATAGCGACAACAATACACTGTGTCCCAAATTTATCCGAAGCCTCTTTTATAAATTCTGGCCGCTTTACCGCCTCTGTGTTAACGGAAACTTTATCACAGCCCGCGTTCAGAAGATTTCTTATATCCTCTAAAGTTCCGATGCCGCCTCCGACCGTAAACGGCATA
>MHFD01000040.1:10920-14640 GCA_001804045.1 Omnitrophica bacterium RBG_13_46_9 | reverse complement strand
TCTCAACACTGGCTGTTATGTCCAGAAAGACAAGTTCGTCGGCGCCTTCATCATTATAGACTTTGGCATTCTCTACCGGATCGCCGGCGTCCCTTAGGTTTACAAAATTTATACCCTTTACGACCCTGCCTTCTTTAACATCCAGACACGGAATAATCCTTTTAGCCAGCATATAATCACCTTCCATTTCAATCATTTAATGCTTAAAGCCTCCCTAAGATCCAATTTCCCCTCATAAAGCGCCTTGCCTATGATAATCCCGCAAAGCCCGTCTTTTTCCAATTCCTTAAGTACCTTGACATCTTCCAGATTTGTAATTCCGCCCGATGCCGTGACCTCCGAAGAAGTCGATTTCAGTATCGCCTTTAACCTTTCCAGATTCGGCCCTGCCATCATGCCATCCCTGGATATGTCCGTGTATATGATCTTTTTTGCGCCGATACCCTCAAGCCTATTAAGATATTCAGCGACCTCTACCCCCGAATCCACCTTCCAGCCCCTGACTGCGATCTTTCCTTTCTTTACATCCACGGCAAAAATTACCCTATCCTTATATTTTTCCGCCAAAAACTTGCAAAAAGGCAGATCTTCTACGGCGCTTGTCCCGATGACAACGAACCGCACGCCTGTCTTAAAAGCGTTCTCTATGTCTTCTTCGCTCCTTAAGCCCCCGCCCAGCTCTATGTCAATCTCGACATTTCTGGCAACCTCACGGACAACATCCATGTTCACAGGCTTTCCCAGCCGTGCGCCGTCTAGGTCGACAATATGTATAAGCTCCGCTCCAAGCTTTTTCCATTTCTGCGCGACTAAAATAGGGTTTTCGGAATACACCTTCTCCTTGTCAAATTCCCCCTGTTCAAGCCTGACCACCTTTTTATCCATTATGTCTATTGCCGGAATGATATTCATATTAGTGAAGCTCCACCGCCTTACAGCGGTGGCTTCTCTTTTTACAGGGTTCCGCTCTATCGGTGGAGCGGAACCCTGAACCGAAAGCCATTCATCCGCGCCCTTACAGGCGTGGCTTTCTGGTTCATGGGTAAAAACACTAAATCCTAAGCGCTGATAGAAGTTAGAGTCGTGTTTACAACTTAATAAAATTCTCCAATAACCTCAATCCCAGCTCCTGACTCCGTTCAGGATGAAATTGGACGGCATATATATTATCTTTACGGACAAACGACGCGAATTCCGCGCCATAATCCGTTATCGCGGCCACAGTGTCCTTATCGACCGGTTCTGCGTAATAAGAATGATCAAAATAGAAGTATGAGCCGTCCTTAATACCCTCCATAAGCTTGTGGCTGCCCCGAATGGCGGTTCTTCTGATGAGATTCTTCGGGGTCCCGACTAAGTCGGGAACAGCTGACAGCTGACAGCTGACAGCATTCCACCCTATATGCGGCACCTTGATACCGTCTTCTGCCATAAAACGCCTGACCTTACCCCTAAATACCCCTAAACCGTTGGCGCCGCCTTCTGCACTACTCTCAAAAAGAAGCTGAAGTCCCAGACATATGCCAAGATAGGCCCTCCCGGAAGTGAGAAATTGTCTTAAAGGTCCGACCAGGCCCCTCTTTTCCAGGCCCGACATAGCATCCGGAAAAGCGCCTACACCGGGTAAAACAATCTTGTCCGCGTTCTCAATATCTTCCGGCGACCCGCTTATTTTTGTGTCAGCGCCTAAAAACGCCAGGGCATTGTATACACTGCGCAGGTTGCCCAGTCCGTAATCTATTACAACTATATTCATTTTTTCTGTGCTGCCAGACCCTTATCCATGTGCAAAAATTCTTTTTCATCCGCCTCTGTCAGAGTACGCCTTTTGTTGACGGCACTGCTTTTCGCCTCGGATCGATTTCCATTGCGCGGTCCAAGACAATGCCAAGCGCCTTGAATATGGCTTCTAGCATATGGTGCATATCGCTTTTTGACAGAATATCCACGTGCAGATTTATACCCAGGTTTTTCGCTAGCGTCTCCAGGAAATCGCTTCCGTCCATCATAGAATAATCTTCTCCGGGCCTGCTGCCTTTTATGGAAGCCAGCCATTCATCATCCCGCTTGCCTTCGACCTTGATACCCTCATAGGAGAATCTGTTGCTGATATCAATAGTCACTTTAGCGCGGGCATGGTCCATAGGCACTTCAGAGGAGGCGAACCGCCTGATCCCCCTGCAGGCGCCTAGAGCTTTTTTAAATGCCTGCCCAAGGCATATGGCTACATCTTCATTGGTATGGTGCATATCCACGTCGAGATCGCCTTTAACCCTTAATCTAATGTCAAATAAGCCGTGAAATGCAAGAAGCGTAAGCATGTGGTCCAGGAAACCTATGCCTGTCTTTATATCGGCTTTGCCCTGGCCGTCTATGACAAGGTCGACCGATATCTTTGTCTCTGTGGTCTTTCTGTGTATTTTGGCTTTTCTCTTCTTATGGCTTCGCATCGTCATATCCCCTCCGTGATATCTATGTTTTATTTTTTCATGCACCGACCGGCGCAGATTCCGTCGTATCTAAAAACATGATCTGGCGCGTAACGGTCAGCGCGCATCTTTTGTATCAACCGAATCTCGCGTTAACAGAATCCATGTGCTTCGGCAGTCCTTCGATGGCTGTCAGCTTCTCGATGGGAGCGCGCACCTCCTCCAGCGCTTTCTTCGTATAAGAAATTATATGAGATCTTTTTACAAAATCGCCTATGCCAAGCCCTGAAAAGAATCTTGCCGTCCCGCCCGTAGGCAGAACATGGCTGGGGCCTGCTATGTAATCGCCGACTGTAACGGGCGTATAAGGCCCTATAAAAATAGCTCCGGCATTCTTAATCTTTTTCAATACATTTCTCGGATTGCTGACCATGATCTGCAGGTGTTCAGGGGCCAGGAGATTGGTAACCTCGACCGCTTCGTCCATATTTTTAGTCAGAATAATAAATCCTTTATCGACCTCCCCCTTCACCGCCTTGATCAATCTTTTTGAAGGTGTTATCAAAACGGAAAGCCCTTTGTAGTGTTCCGATTGGGCCATAAGGTCGGTTTTCACATATTGAGCATCGGCATCTCTGTTAGCTATAATGGCCACCTCGCTGGGGCCTGCCAGCATGTCGATGTCGCAATATCCGAATACCTGCCTTTTTGCCTCCGTGACATACATGTTTCCCGGACCGACTATTTTGTCCACCTTCGGTATGGTCTTTGTCCCGAAAGCCAGAGCCGCGATCGCCTGCGCGCCGCCCATCTTATATATCTCATCTACCTTAAGAAGGTTCGCCACAACCAGGATATAAGGGTTTATGGAGCCTGATTTGCCGGGCGGAGAAACAAGGACGATCCTTTCAACGCCCGCCATCCTGGCCGGAAGAACGGTCATATAGACGCTGGAGACAAGCGGAACCGTGCCGCTCGGCACATACACCCCGACACTGTCGATCGGAGTGATCTTTTCTCCGAGTATAACCCCTTCCTTATCCTTGGTCCTCCATGATTTTTTTATCTGCTTTCTGTAGAACTTATTTATATTCTCCATGACCATCTTGAGCGTTGTCACGATCTCCGGTTTGATATCCTGGTATGCGCCCGAGACCTCGCACTCTGTTACCCTTAGATCCCTGGCCTTCATCTTTACCTTGTCAAACCTTCTTGTATATCTGACAATCGCGTCATCGCCATAGAGTCTTACATTATCCAAAATCTTCTTTACGCTTTCTGTCATCCTTCT
>MHFD01000040.1:10563-10889 GCA_001804045.1 Omnitrophica bacterium RBG_13_46_9 | reverse complement strand
TTGAAATTCGTGCTTCCGATCTTTATAAGTTTCATGCCTGCAATCCTTTTATGGTACTTTGCATTTTAACCGCATGGATTTTTATGTCACAAATATTTTCTTTCTATCTCTGCCTTGCGGTCTTATCTCTCTCCTGTTTGGACTCTTTGGTTTTTATTCCTTATTTGCCAGGATCTTATCATTGACCAATTTTCTGGCATATTTCATAACTTCGCCAAGTCTTGAGGGGTCCTTGCCGCCTGCCTGGGCAAAATCCTGCCTGCCCCCGCCCGAGCCGCCTACTATCTCCGACATCTCCTTTATAAGTTCTGACGCGTCGAGCCCGC
>MHFD01000040.1:6019-10553 GCA_001804045.1 Omnitrophica bacterium RBG_13_46_9 | reverse complement strand
GTCTTTGGTAATAGTTAAAATAAGGCTGGCCTTGCCCTCGTTCGCGCTGCCGAGTAAAATAAAAGAGCTTTTTTCCGTCGATTTTATCTTATCGGCTAAATCGCGCAAAATACCCATGTTGGCGTCTTTCACCTCTTCTATGATGATTTTTACGCCCTTTACGGTGTCGGCCTTATTTAGCATAGCGTCCAAGCTGCCTTGAGCGGCTTTCAGTCTTTCGCGTCCCGCTTTCTTTTCGGCGTCTTTCTTTTCGGCAAGCCTGGCCTTTTCCCGCAGCATCCTATCGTTTTCCTCTATCCATCTTACCGCGGCATCGCCTGTCAGGGCTTCTATTCTTCTCATGCCGGAACCTATGGAACTTTCGGCTATGATTTTAAAAGACCCTATATCTTTCGTATTCCGCGCATGAGTCCCGCCGCATACCTCCTTCGAGAAATCGCCTGCCGAGATGACGGATATCTTTTCTCCGTATTTTTCTCCGAAGAGAGCCATGGCCCCTTCAGCTATGGCTTCGTCGAGAAGCTTCTCCTCTTTTTTTACATCCATGGCTTCTTTTATGCGCTCATTCACGATCGATTCCACCTTTTCTATTTCCCTTTCCGTCATTTTCTTCATATGCGTAAAATCAAATCTAAGCCTGTTGGATTCCACCAGCGAACCGGCCTGGTGGACATGTTCGCCCAGGACCCTGCGCAGGGCGGCCTGTAAAAGATGCGTCGCCGTGTGATTCCTGGCGATATGGCCCTTTCTCTCGATGTCTAAATTTATTTCAACAGAATCGCCTTTGGCAATGCTTCCTTCCGTAATCTTGGCGACATGAATAATCTTGTCATCCACCTTTATAGTATTTATGATTTCCGCCTTGCCGTGGCCCGACGCTATGGTTCCCGTATCCCCCACCTGTCCGCCGGCTTCGGTATAGAACATCCGGCTCTGCGGATCTGTCATGATCTCCGCTATATCGCCCTTGGAAACAGCTTCTACGGCCTTTTTTTCTCTAACTATAAAAGCGACCTTTGTCTCTAACGGCATTTTGTCGGAATTTGAAGGAGCTGGGACTTTTGCGAACAGGTTGACGGTAAAGATATCTTCCTCCATCTTGGTGCCTTCCCTTGAAAGTTCCCGCCTCCCGGCCATCAACTTATGAAATGATTCGATATCAAGCTCGATCCTTCTCTTGCGCGCCTGGCTTTCAATGACCTCCAAAGGAAGGCCATAGGTGTCAACCAGCTTGAATATCTTCTCCCCCTCCAGAATATTCCTCTCCGCTGCGCTGAGATCGTCTCTCAAAATAGGCATGGCCACCGAAAGCGTATGCGCGAATTTTTCCTCTTCCTCTTTTACTATGAGGCTGATCTCTTCTCTCTTTTTGCGTAATTCTGGGTAGCTGTCGCTCATGACCTCCGCTACCTTAGGCACTATATTGTATAAGAAGGGCTGCTTGGCCCCGCTTCTAAGATAGGCCCTTCTTATCAGCTTTCTTATCACATATCCTCGTTTTTCGTTTGAAGGCGCCACACCGTCGCATATAGCGAATGTTACAGCCCGGATGTGGTCTGCGACCGCGTTGAAATCCTCTGTCTTAAGTCTCGCGTTAAATGTTTTAATCTCTTCTACAATCGGCACAAAAAGGTCCGTTTCAAAATTCGTCTTAACCCCTTGCATGACAGCCGTGATCCTCTCAAGGCCCATACCGGTGTCTATGTTTTTATTGGGCAGCGGCTCCAGCGCGCCTTTATCCTTTCTGTCAAACTGCGTAAAAACCAGATTCCATACCTCCACGAACCTGCCGCAGTCACAGGACGGATCGCACCCTTTCTTATTACATCCGGCGCTTTCGCCCCAATCATAAAATATCTCGGAGCACGGCCCGCACGGCCCATTCGGCCCCTCAAGCGGCGCGTTGCTGGGCCAGAAGTTGTCCTTCGCGCCCAGTTTCACGATCCGTTCTTCCGGCACTTTTATCAAATCCCTCCATATCTGATAAGACTCCCCGTCTTCGGTATAAACAGAAACCCATAACTTCTCTCCTTTTATGCCCAACACCTTTGTCATAAACTCCCATGCCCATTCAATCGCTTCCTTCTTGAAATAACCGCCGAAGGAAAAATTCCCCAGCATTTCGAAGAATGTATGATGAGAAGGGGTCTTGCCGACTTTGTCCAGGTCCGCGGTCCTAAGGCATTTCTGGCAGGAAGCAGCTCTTCTGAATCTGACATTGTGTCCCAGGAACTGCTCCTTGAACTGATTCATTCCTGCGCTTGTAAAAAGAAGCGTGGGGTCGGATTTGGGGACCAAAAGATCGCTTGGCACGATCTCGTGGCTTTTAGATTTAAAAAACTCCAAAAATTTTTTCCTTATCGCTTTGCTTGTCATGAAAATAACATACCCAGCATAGATCCCAGTAGCCCCTCTCCTGCTCGCCTTGCGGCGAATCGGCCCCTCCCTCTCAGGCAGGTAACGCTTTTAAATAATGATTGCTGTGATTCTTTGCTTCTAAAAGATTCAATCTAGATTACGGCGATTTAGGGTTCAATCTCTGTAATCTTTTCTCAAATCTCTGTAATCACCTTAAAAATTTAATAAATGATTACAGTGATTTCTTGCTTCTAAAAAGATGCGGTCTAGATTGCTGAGATTTAGACTTCAATCTCTGTAATCTTCCCTAAAATCTCCGTAATCATCATAACAAGTCAAATAATACTGTTTAATCAAAAAGCTCCTTTACGGCGCTTTCAATTACATCAAAGTCAAAACCTCTTCGCGCAAGAAAATCAAAGAGCTTTTTCCTGGCCTTATGCTTCGGCAAGCTTTTCAGTCTATCCGACTTTTGCGCCGCAATAGCCCTTACTACGGAATCTTCATCCTCTTCCTTTTCAGCCAGAACTTTCTCGATTACAGAGTCCGAAACACCCTTGCCCCTCAGCTCTTTCTGAAGGAGCTTATGACCTTTGGGGTTCGTATGCATCCTTGACTCGACCCAAAGTTTCGCGAAGCCGAGATCATTGATTATCTTTTTTTCTTTTAAAAAAGAGATCGCCTCAGAGACATTGTCCCGCTCAAAACCTTTTTTTAACAGCCTATCCCGCAATTCTCTCTCGCTTCGTGGCCTGACGGTAAAAAGTCTGCGCGCGTACGCAATTGCGTTGTCGGTTTTATCTTTGTTCTCCATATCCTTGATCCGGCTTGCTTTTTACGCTTGTTCCGGAAAATATAATCGTCACTTTTCCTTAACGGTAAAATACCCGCTATCGGTTCTCAAAAGCGCCAGGCTGCCCGCTTCGCCGGTAATCCTTTTATAATCCGCTATGTTCCGTATTTTTGTCCTGTTAATCTCCCTCAACACGTCCCCTTCTCTCAAACCTGCTTTATAGCTTGGGCTGCCCTGTTCAACCTCAATGATCACTAAGCCTTCTTTGTCTTTCAAGCCCAATTCTCCGGCGATTTCGTCCGTAATTTCAGCGACCTTCATGCCCCGCCATTTCTCCGCCTCTTCCGGAGCCATGAATTCCTTTCCTTCCGAAAACTCGACCTTTGACGGCCTTTTTCCTATCTTTACCTCTATCCTCTTTTCAATCCTGTCGCGGATAATGTCCACATAGGCTATCTGGTCGATTTTCATCTGGCCGACTTCTTTCAGAAGGTCATTGACCTCGTTGACCTCTTTGCCGTTAAACGCTTTTACTATATCCCCTTCCTTCAAGCCGGCTTTTTCCGCGGGGCTTTCTGGTATTACCTGCGAAATCAACGCGCCTTTCCGGCCCTGCAGATTGAAATATTCGGCTATGTCAGGCGTTATTTCCTGCACGGCGACGCCAAGCCAGCCATAAGTGATCTCTTTTCCCTTTAACAAATCGCTCAGGACATCTTTTACCACATTTATAGGTATGGCGAATCCCATACCCTGGTAGCCGCCGCTTGTGGAAAATATAACGACGTTTATGCCGATTACATTACCGTCTAAATCGCAAAGGGGGCCGCCGCTATTGCCGGGATTTATGGCAGCGTCCGTCTGTATCATATCCAGGTATCCCCCGCTTTCTCCGCCGGGCGTGGGTATGTGTCTGTGCAGAGCGCTGACAACACCTACCGTAACGGTGGGTTCCGGGCTTTTCAGCACATGACCGAAAGGATTACCGAGCGCGACAACCCATTCGCCTGTCTGGATAAGGTCTGAATTACCGAGCTCAACGGCCGGTAGATCTTTCTCTTCTACCTTAATTATCGCCAGATCGCTTCTTGGGTCGGCCCCTTTAACGGTGGCCAGAAAAGTCCTTCCATCGGAAAGAGTTATGTTAATCTTCTCGGCCCCCTCTATGACATGGTAATTGGTAAGTATGTGGCCTTCGCTGTCGATAACAAAACCGCTCCCCAGGCCTCTCTGCTTAAATTCCCTTTCCGGATATTGTCCGAAGAAATCCTCGAAAAACCTCTCAAAAGGGTCTTCTTCGGTAAATGGCCCCCCAAACCGCCTGGCACGGAATCTCGGCCTTGAAACACCTACCCTTTGAGTCCGTTCAGTAGATATGGCAAC
>MHFD01000040.1:3531-6012 GCA_001804045.1 Omnitrophica bacterium RBG_13_46_9 | reverse complement strand
TTGCCCACCTTTTCAGCGACTTTTATAAACGCATTTTTGATGTCTATTTCGCCTTTTACTTCTTTAACCTTTGCATCTTTAACGACATTTGGCTCGGCGGGTTCGGAGGGTCTTGCCTCTCTTACTATCCTCTCTGACGATACATTGCGCTTGGTGGCTTTACATATACCTAAGATTAAACCAAACGCTATCAACAATATGACAGGATAAAAAATAGCTCTTTTCATCTTATATTACCTCCCGACCTGCGCCATGACCTCTTTTTCTATCTTATCGAGGACCTTTATGTTCTCCTTAAGGAAAATTCTCGCGTTCTCCTTGCCCTGACCTATCTTTTCATCGCCGTATGCGTACCAGTTGCCTATTTTTTTGACAATGTTGTTTGCTTCGGCTATATCCAGTATATTTGCGGCTTTTGAGATGCCCTCATCGTACATTATGTCAAACTCCGCCTTACGGAAAGGGGGAGCCACTTTATTCTTGACAATACTCGCGCGGACCCTGTTTCCTACGACTTCTTCGCCTTTTTTCAAAGAGGCTATCCTCCTTAGATCTATCCTGACTGAGGCGTAAAATTTTAAAGCCCTGCCGCCCGGCGTAGTTTCAGGGTTTCCCCACACAACGCCTATCTTTTCGCGTATTTGGTTGATGAATATAACGCATGTCTTTGACTTGCTTATGGCGCCTGACAGCTTTCTAAGGGCCTGACTCATGAGGCGGGCCTGTAGACCCATAAACGATTGCCCCATTTCGCCCTCTATTTCGGCCTGCGGCGTAAGAGCCGCGACAGAGTCTATCACTATAACATCTATGGCGTTGCTTCTTACCAGTGTTTCGGCGATCTCCAGGGCCTGTTCCCCCGCATCGGGCTGAGAAATCAGTAGGCTGTCCAGGTTTACGCCTATTTTCTTAGCATAAGCAGCGTCAAAAGCGTGTTCAGCGTCTATGAAAGCCGCTTGTCCGCCTGCTTTTTGGGCATTACCTATTATATGCAATGAAACTGTGGTTTTTCCGCTTGATTCCGGCCCGAATATCTCTATAACCCTGCCGCGCGGAACTCCGCCAACGCCCAGGGCGATATCTAACGATATTGAACCAGTTGATAGAGCGGGCACATCCACTTTAAAATCCTGGCCCAATTTCATAATAGCGCCTTCACCGAATTGCTTTTCGATCTGATTAAGGGCAAGCTCCAGCGCTTTAGCCTTCCCTGCATCAGTCTTTACATTCTCTTCAGCACCTTTCTTTGTCTTTGACATAAAACCCCTCCTTATTAATTTGGAAGTTAACGTAATGGCTAAATTATATCGAAAATATAGAGAATATAGAGTATATATTATACATATATCACCCCTTTCTTGTAAAGGTTTTTTATATCGCTACCTCCCCAACCTCGTAGGTTGGACCTGTGCCTGGTCTAATCCATTGTCCAACCTGCGAAGTTGGGGTGGTGTTTCTAATAAGAGATGTTTTATTTTGGCTAGCTCCCGCTGATAGGAGATTCTGTCATTTACATATTTTTTATAGTAATTAGGCTCAACATCTAAAAGGTGTTCATATTTACATATTCTATCGCTATCTTTAATATCCGATATGAATTCTTTGTATGATGAATACCTCCACTCCTCCGGTTTTTCAACAAGGTAGGCGGTGACGGGATTGAGGTGGATGTATCTGGTTACACGATACAACTGCTCATCGCTTTTAACCTCTACTCTTTTTGTTCGCCCCTCCCATAGAGGACCTTTTCTATTGTGTCGCATGTTGAAAAAGCGTGTATAGCTATTCAGAATGTTCCGTAAAAATATGGATATACCGTCTTTTTTTAATTCCTCAACAAGAAGATGCAAATGCGTAGGCATGATACAATAAGCAATGATCTCAATGAGTTTATTTCTCTTTCTTTTTGCAGCGCATCCACCCGTATCGCAGGGCCCCATCACCGGATTACCGGTATCTATCTTCCTTTTTATCAGATATGATAGACTTGTTGAAGGTTTTGCTTCAAAGAGATACTGGTAATATCGTATGGCCTGAATTATCCGTTCAAACTCGACATTATTGTTGAAAATTGTATAGTCTGCAATACTTTTATTGTACAAATGATACACCATAACTCCCTCCTTTTTTTGACCTCCCCAACCTCGCAGGTTGGAATGGTTGTTTTTCTACCCCTCACTATATATAGACAACGAAGGTGCCGTTTTGCTGCAAAAAAAATTATTTTTTTATCTGTCCGACAACCACCCCAACCTCGTAGGTTGGACAGGTACGCTGTACAACCCGGAGTCCAACCTACGAGGTTGGGGTGGTGTTATGCCTCTTATTTGCCTTTGAATTATTTGGGTTTTAAGTTATAATGACGTGATATGCGGGCAGAAATCATTTCGGTAGGAACAGAGCTCCTTTTGGGCCATATCGTAAACACGAATACCGCTTACCTCGCGAGAAAGTTGGCCTTTTTGGGAATAGACTTATACT
>MHFD01000040.1:3259-3525 GCA_001804045.1 Omnitrophica bacterium RBG_13_46_9 | reverse complement strand
CGACTGTAGGGGATAATCCCGCCAGGCTTATATCTTCCCTGAAAGAATCCCTTTCGCGTTCTGATATCGTATTTACCACAGGCGGTTTAGGGCCTACTGTCGATGATGTTACGCTATCTTCAATATGCAGAGCGACTTCAAAAGGATTAGTCTTCAATAAAACCATAGAACGTTGCATCGCGCGTTATTTCGGAAAGAGAAGGCGAAAAGAAATACCGAAAGACGCCTTAAGACAGGCATATATCCCGCGCGGGGCGCGCTGGTTC
>MHFD01000040.1:0-3076 GCA_001804045.1 Omnitrophica bacterium RBG_13_46_9 | reverse complement strand
TTGGCCGAGGTAGAGGTAAATAAGATTGTCAAAGACCTCCTTTATATAGGTCCTATGACAACCCTTGGTATCTATGCCCATCTTGGCCGCGTAGATTTGAAAATCACGTCAAAGGCAAAAAACGAAAAAGCCGCTGACCGCGAAATTGAGAAAATAGAAAACAAGATAAAAAACCGGCTGGGTGGGTGCGTATATGGAGTCAACGACGAGAGTCTGGAATCAGCGGTAGGAAAACTCCTTGCAAAAAACAGAAAAACGCTCTCTGTCGCCGAATCCTGCACGGGAGGGCTTATCGCGGACAGGATAACCGATGTAAGCGGAAGTTCCGGATACTTCAAACTGGGCGTTGTGGCGTACTCAAACAGAGCCAAAGTCGACCTGCTTAATGTCCCGGAAGATGAAATCCGGAAATACGGCGCTGTATCAAAAAATGTCGCTCTTGATATGGCGAAAGGCGTGAAAAGAATATCCAAATCGGATATTTCCGTCGGTGTAACGGGAATTGCCGGCCCCACAGGCTCAACCCCTAAAAAACCGGTCGGTCTTGTATATATCGCCGTGGTGAGTGACAAAATAAAAATAGCGAAAGAGTGCCGCTTTATGGGTAGCCGCGAAGAGATAAAACTTCAGGCTTCAACTATTGCCCTTGATTTGATAAGGAATATACTTATTTAGTTTTTTGACATGGGCATAGGTGCATCGCGAGGCGCCGTGATTTTCGTTATGCGCCGATTATAAAGGAAATCGATAATGAGGACCTTTATCGCTTTAGAACTATCCGAAGAAGTCCAGGAAGAGCTCGCGAGGATCCAGGGAAATCTCAAATATGCCGGAGCAGACATAAAGTGGGCCAAGCCCGACAATATACATCTCACCCTGAAATTCCTGGGAGAGGTGGAAGAAAACAAACTTGGGCAGATTAAGAATATTCTCGACAGAATCGCCTCCGATAACAAGCCATTCGAGCTGAAACTCTTTAAACTCGGGGGATTCCCAAGCCTGGATCAGCCGCGCGTCTTGTGGGTAGGGACTGATAACGGATGCGTTGAAGCTGAAACTATCGCCAGATCGATAGAAGAAGGATTGGAAAAAATAGGTTTTCCTAAAGAGGATAGGCCTTTTCGAGTCCACCTTACGCTTGGCCGTCTTAAATCAGGGAAAAATAAAGTCCAATTAAGGCAAAAGCTGCTCTCTCTGGAAGTCCAGCCTAAATCCTGCGCCATCAGGCATATCACTCTATTTCAATCGACACTGACACCATCAGGACCGATATATAAACCCCTTCATATCTCTAAACTCGGATAATAAAAATAGCGCATAAGGCAAGTAGCGGTGAGCTTATGTTCTACCTTTTAGTATATTGCCCGTTTGGCTCATTGCCGCCAAGATCCATGTAAGGTAATAGAGAATAGTCCGTATTACCGGATGCTTCATTACTTACTCCGCTTCTATCGGGTTCGGGACTTATGAAATTTGAGCCAACAGGCCGCGGGACCGGATAGCCTCCTCCCGTTTCTCCGGAAATGGTACCGGAAGCAGGCGGTATGCCGAACGCTTCAAACCAGACGCTCTTGTCTCCGCCCGTCGGTGCCATAGGCGGTTGTTCCGTAGTGAATGATGGAAAAGCGCGGTACTCCTCTCTTGTTTCTTCTACCGCAATGCTGCCGGAAGCAGGCGGTATGCCGAACGCTTCAAACCAGACGCTGTTATCTCCGCCCGTCGGTGCCATCGGTTGCCCAGCAGCGCTTGCCCAACCTGCGTTTGCTTCCATTGTAGCTGCCCAACCTGCGTCATATTTTGGCTCTGAATCAGCGAAAAACGTGTCAATAGATTTCAAAAAACCGGGGTAGCTTATTATTTCATATCCGGCAATAGGTTCGAAAATATCCGCCATACCGTAATCCTCAGTCTTAATATGATCAATGCCCTTCTCGGAATCCGATTTTTCTTTATCTTCTATAATTCTTGGTATGGTTTTGAACCTGCTGACTACTCCTTCCAAAATAATCGCATTATTGCCGAAAAATACCTGATAGTTCTCTTCATAAGGCGCGCTATCAAGGAATATTTTTTCCATTCTGGCCAAAGGTTGTTCCTCTATAGCAACCCCTTCTCCAACAAGGTTTTCTATATCAATTATATCCGGTGTAATATAATAACCTTCTTTTTCTGTAGGTAGAACATAATCGGTTGCGCTATACATATGTAGCGCCTCTTCGGGTCCGATATTATAGAGATCCGATTCCTGGATTATTTCCCCTTTGCCTTTTTCTACATCAATCTGAAGATAGGGTTTTAGGTCTGTCGATAAAGCGCCGCTCTTCATAAATTCTTCTAATATCTCAATCTTATTGGATCGACTATAATAGAAGTTTATTATATTATCTCTTAGCCTCTCTTCAAAAGATACATAGCCGCCCGCAGCGCCGATGTAAGCTGTTTTGCTCATGAACCCGGGCTCCGGACTTTCGCGACTTTCGTCGGTAGTATCGACAAATGACTTACCCAATTCATACTTCTGCCACGGTAGCATTTCGCTGTCAGGAACCTCAAGCTTTTGGCTTATCGGGACTTCCGGAATTACTTTATCAATCGGCAAGGGGATATACTTAGAATCAGAATAGACATAGCTTCCGATAATATTTCCGCTTGCGTCTCTATCTATTCTTGTGTAACCTATTACTCTTCCGGCAGCATCATAGATATAATCCGAATAGACATAACTTCTTATTGTATTGCCGGCTGCGTCCTTGTCTGTCCTCGTATAACCTATCAGTCTTCCGGCAACATCATAAACATAATCCGAATAGACGTAAGTTATAATGATATTTCCGGCTGCGTCCTTATCTGTCCTGGTATAACCTGCAAGCCTTCCGAAAGAGTCATAAATGTAATCATAATAAACAGAAATTCTCGTTATGTTTCCGGCTGCGTCCTTTTCGGTTCTTGCGTATCCCGTGACCCTTCCCGCTGAGTCATAGGTGTAGCCTGTCTGGAAGGCGGAGGATTTCTTGTCGCCGGTTATCTTGTCGTAATCCGTCCTCTCGTAGGAGCTTGTCCTTCCGGTGCCGGAGTC
>MHFD01000039.1:3909-6480 GCA_001804045.1 Omnitrophica bacterium RBG_13_46_9 | reverse complement strand
ATCCTTGCGTATCCCGTGATCCTTCCCGCCGAGTCATAGGTGTAGCCAGCGTATTCCTCGTATCTAGTTAGATCCCCTGTGGCGGGGTTGAAAGTATAGACATACACATTGGTTCTTCTGCTGTTTTCGTCATAATACGTCTGAGTGTAACCTGTTAAAGTGCCTGTTACAGTATTATAAGTAAGGTTCGAATACACACATTTCCCGGGTTCGGCAACACCATTCTGGTCATAAGTTATTTGGGTGTAGCCTTTCAAACTTCCTGTTTCATCGTAAGTAAAGCCGGAATAAACATAACTTTTTAATAGCGTAAGCGTTTTCTTGCTTTGCGCGTAATCGGTTTGAGTGCAAGCCGTCAGCTTCCCCTCACTATTGTAGCTGATTCCGGAATATGCATAGACCCCGAGCACAACGGCGTCTTTACCATCGCTATCTTTGTCTTTTCTCGTATAACCTTTTAGCTCTCCTGTCACGGAATCATAATCAAAATCATAATATTCATGGACCCCGATAACATTACCTTCTTTGTCTTGGTCGGTTCTTATGTATCCTGTTAGTTCGCCCGTTTGTGGTTTCCAATTAAAATCAGAATATATAAAGACACCCAGAACCCCATCGTTTGTAGGATCAAATTTGGTCTCGGTGCACTGTATCACATTTCCAGTTTTAGGATTTAATATATATTCATAGCTTTGTGTTTTTCCACCGCTTGCGGCGTGATCCGTCTGTGTAAAATTTGTCAGTCTTTCCTTATTGTCGTAAGCAAAGCCGGAAAATTCGTGCGTTGCAAGCACCTTGGCGTCGTCTCCTTCCCCGTCTTTGTCCTGTCTTGTGTATCCTTTCAACTCTCCCGTCGAAGAATCGTAAACGAAATCAGAATACAAAAATACGCCTACGACTTGACTTGTCGCAGGGTCGAAGTCAGTCTGGGCGCATCCCGCAATCTTTCCGGTTACGGAGTCGCAGGTATATACATAGGTTCTCAATTTTGCTCCGGCGCCGTCGTAATCAGTCCTCGTGAAACCCACCAGCACACTATCTTTAAAGACCTTATCTGATATTACAGAGGTCGGCGTTTCTTCCTCGGAACCTTCGCTATAAGTCATTGCGTCCACATCTTGCAGAACCGCGTTCTTGGTATCGCACAGCGATTTTGCCTTGTTATCGCGCGCGGAAAATTCATCTACGCTAAACGCCGATGACGCCTTCTGATCCTGCCCCGCAGGCACAGGGTCTTCAGAAACCGCTGAACATGGAAATATGGCATAAAGCGCGAACCATACGGCTGTCCCCGCGATAAGCGTTTTCCGAAATATTAAATTTTTGACCTTTCGAAAAGTAAACATTGTTCCGTCCTCTTTTAGCGCACTTCTTATAACGTGCCCTCTCTGTACTCCGAAACCTTCTTCAAAATCTCATTTTTCAAGTCTTCTTCGTTTGTGACTTTTTCTACGTCTATACCCAATACCTTTATCGCGTTAACCATGGCGCGAAGGATCTTTATTCTCGAAAGCTTGCTACCCGTGGCAAAAAGCGCGTCCTTTCCGATTTTGTCCAGATAGTCCACTTCCTCCCGGTTCATTACCGCGATCACCCGTTGGAACTTTTCTTTCTTGTCTTCCATATTACTCACCTCTTTTTGTGTTTTTAAAAAAATTAGACTTGTCGTCTGGATATGTTTTTTTCGTATATCCTGCTAATTTACAATCGGTTAACTTTTTATCAATTAAAAAAGCCCTGTTCCCGAAAGAACAGGGCTTTTTCACACCTTCTACGCAAAGGTATGACTACATAAAAAAAGCCGGGCAAACCCGGCATTCATGTACTTTTCTTCGGCAACCCAGCCGCCTTATTGGTATTTTATTACCAAATTAGGCCTTTGGTTTTGCGTCCCACCCTTTCGGAATTGGTTTGCCTTTATCGGAAATATGTACAATTATTCAATTATACTATTGTATCTTTGTCCCTCCAATAACTAGTATACTAGGTGTAGCAATTAAGTCAATAGAAAGTAGGCTATCTTTTTTCTTTCTAACGCAAAAATACAATATCCTTGAGATAAGTTACTAGAGGCTTTGCTTTGTGGTGCGTTCTGAAGCGACTGTCACAATTTTTGCATACAAAGGCGCAATATAGGTTATAACCATCTTTGGATAATACAAAAATTGTGTCACAGCAACCGCCCCGCCGATGCTATCGCGCTGCGGGGTCCCGCTAAAGAATAATAAATGCGGGAAGGGGCGCCTATCCCCGAGGGAGCGACAAGCGGAAGAATGCACCCCAAAGCAAAGCTTTTAAGCGTTATTCTTGCAAAAAAATGGTGTTTCTGGTAAGATGGAGTGTGCCTAGTCTAGTTTACCCTTCCGGGAGATTGGAAGTTGCACGGCTTGATTCAGGGCTATTGGTGATACATAATCTTTGAACTATTGTTTTGTGTCTGTGGATTTAGGGCTTGCTTGTAGACTGTGAACTGTGGGCCAAATTACGGGTTCTTTGAACAGATGGTAGGATCCGGGAATGGGACTTTCTCTATCTTCTTACCTTCCAGAATTGCGTTTATGCCTGGGATTA
>MHFD01000039.1:3145-3898 GCA_001804045.1 Omnitrophica bacterium RBG_13_46_9 | reverse complement strand
ATGCCTGAAGACTCAAACTCGCCTTCGCAGAAAACCGTAGAAACAGCCGGCAGAAAATGCCTCTCTTTTGTTTCAAAAAATCTTATTATAAAATCCTTGTTATTTACGGTAAATGGATAATATCTTGTGAATCCTTTTTTTTGAAAATCTATATTATCTAAATCAAATTTTATGCCAAAATCTCTCACCCATGCAGAAAGGTCATCTTTAAAGCTATTCTGCAACTCTTCTTTCGGCACCCGTCCCCTTGCATCCAGACAGTACATCGCGAATGCTATTACTAAAATGTTGAATGTCTTTAAGAATGTGAGTTGTTCTTGGTTGGTTTCCAATGGACTAACTTTTTTCGGAGGGACTAACGGTAAGGTTCCTATGCCTGCGGCTGTCGCGACTTGTGTATGAACCAAAAACAAACAAACTATTAATATGATTAGCTTGTTTATTTTCACTCAAAAACCTTGGTTTTACCAGGCAACGATATTATGCCACTTTTCCTGCGTTTTGTCAAGCATTTTTCTTTGATTTTTTATCAATGCGATATTGACAAATGTAAAATCGAAGGATATACTTAAAATAGATGGGATGACTCGATAGCGCAGGGTCACAATATAAATATCATTACAAGGAGACAGGAATGAAGATAGGCGGTAAACTAAAAACCTTGCGTAAGGAACGTAAGATGACGCTTAAGGAGCTGTCTTTAAAAAGCGGCGTTCAGATCGCGACTTTAAGCCGGATGGAACACGACATAAT
>MHFD01000039.1:0-3090 GCA_001804045.1 Omnitrophica bacterium RBG_13_46_9 | reverse complement strand
TCGGATTTTTACCGTGAGGTCGAGAACGATTCCAAAACTATTTCCTTCATAAAAGAGAAAGAAAACCGTGAATCTTTTGTCCACCCCAAAAAATCGACGATCGAGATGCTCACCACAAAAATCATGGGCAAAAAGATGATGCCTGTCCTCATCCACATAAAGAAGAACGGCCAAACTCATCAAGAGGAAAATAAGGTAGAGACGGAAAAATTTATATATGTGCTGGAGGGTAGGATCTCCGCCAAGATAGGGAAAGAAGTCTATAATCTTTCAAAAGGCGACAGCATATATTTCGACGCTTCCCTCCCCCACATTTTTTACAATACCTCAAAGACCGACGCCCGGGCTCTCTGCGTCCTTAGCCCGCCGACTTTTTAAAAGGAGGTCACGATGTCCGCAAAAAAACGAATCCTGATCTGCGATGACGAAGAAGGCGTGAGAGAATCGCTTAAATTAATCCTCGAAGACGATTACGATTTATCATTCGCGAAGGATGGCAGCGAGGCCATTGAAAAAACGAGAAAAAGGCCGGCCGACCTTGTGATACTAGATATCAAAATGCCCAGTATGAGCGGACTCGAAACACTGAAAGAACTGAAAAAATGTTCTCCGAATATCAAAGTAATAATGGCGAGCGGCTACAAATCCGTGGAAGCGGCGAGCGAAGCCGTAAAAAACGGCGCAAGTGATTATATAATCAAACCATTTGATAGCAAAGAAGTCCTGGATAAGGTCGCCTCAACTATCTAAACCCTTCGTTTCTTTCCTGTAAAACAAACGTCCCTCATTAATAAGCTATTACTAATACCTGTGCATATCGAAGGTTTCTTAAGGTTTCTTGATGTTACTTAATGTTTCTTAAGGTTGCTTTTTCGTATTTGCAACCTCCCGGCATTTCCCCTACTACCTATTACCTATTACCTACGACCTAAGAGCTACTTGCTATATCGAATTGTCCTACGTCCCACGTCCTACGTAACGAGCAAACAGTTAGTGCCCCTACTACCTACTCCCTATTACCTACTACCTATTACCTCCTAAAGCTTATCTTAACCCCCGTCCCCTTCCCGAGCTCGCTCTCTATCTCAATCCTGCCCTTGTTATTCTCTATTATCTGATGGACTATGAATAGCCCAAGGCCTGTGCCTTTGTCTTTGGTGGTATAGAAGGGGTCAAAGAGATGTTTTAACTTGTCTTTGGGAATGCCCTTTCCTGTGTCTATGATGGAGATTTCAAGGGTACTGTCGATGTCTTTGGTTTCAACGGTTATGGTACCTCCAACGGGCATGGCTTCGATGCTATTTAGGACGATGTTGATGAAGGCCTGTTTTAGTTGGTTTTCATCACAGATAATCTTTGGGGATTGTGAATTATATGATTTCCGCAGTTTTATATGCTTCTGTATGAATTCATTGCTATAGAGGTCTAAGACGTAATCTAATATGCAGTGTATATCACATTCTTTTTGGCTGGTTCTGTCTGTCTTGGAGTAGTCCAGGAGTTGGTTAATGATGTTGGTTATTTTGTCGATTTCTTTGGGGACGATAGATTTGAATTTTCCAAGGAATTCGGGATCATTGTGTTTTTTATCCACGTATTCCGCGAATGTCTTAATTCCTGTCAGCGGATTCTTTATCTCATGCGCCATGCCCGCAGCTAAAGTTGATACGGTCTTTAGTCTCTCCGCTCTCTCTAGCTCTGTTTCCAGGAGCGTCTTTTCCTTTTCTATCTGGTCTATGGTGCCTTTGAAGAAGCGTCTGTCTACTACCCACTGTATCCTGTTCTTTAAAGGCGTAAATAGTATAGAGAATATTGCGATTATAGCTATAGTCAGGGGAACTGATTGATACCCTGCGGCTATGCTAAAAGCTCTTTCTAAGAGATAGATAATGACAAAGTAGGCACCAGTAATGATGGCTATTAAAACCGAATAGACGAGGGTCTTTTTTATTATGACTTCAATGTCCATTAGCTGGTGGCGTACAATGGCGTAGGCAAAGATTCCAATATACCCTATTATGAATAGATCATGAGGAATATCTGCCCAAAAGAAATCTAATCGATACATTAATGCCAAAAGAGCTGAATACCCTAAAAACCCGAACATCGAACCAAAAGTAAAATATAAAAGCTTCGTTTTCTCTTGGCCTATTGCTCTGAGAGCTTTTATTAATATATCACAGCAAGCAATTCCAACAACAATGTATAAACAGATAGCATAGAATATGTATGCAGGACCAGGAATAGGCACAAAATATAATCCTTTATATGGCGCAAGATCAGATATAAAAAGTTTTGTCTGGCTTATAGATAAAAATATCAACGCTAAAGTGTAAGAGAGAAATAACATAAACTTTTTTAATTTAGATTCAGTAATTGTATAAAATAGATGTACATATAGCGCTGGGAAAAAAGCAGCAAATATATAATTTATTTTAGTGAGCAAAACGGCTAAGGCTTTATTATTTATGCTCCACATTACACAACTTGTAAATATCCAAAACGAAAGTACCAATAAAAAAACGACATACACATTTCTGGTAATATTCTTAGGTGCTTTAAAATATACAACAAAGCATATGCTCAAAGAAAATATTAAAGAAATTAACGCGGCTAAAAGATGTCCATTCATTCCTTATACCAAATTAAAATTCCAAAATTCCTCAAAAATTCCGGGGACACAATACTTAATTATCCCAGGGTTTTGGGCTTAATTTCCGCACTTCACAATCAATCGAGCAATGTTCCCGTCCGTATAAATCGAAATCGGGATATACTATTACCTACTCCCTATTACCTACTACCTAACTTGCTATATCGAATCGTCCTATCCGCCTTCGCCACAGCAGAACTTCATAGAAGAGATGCTACGGCGGGACAGGCGTCCAAGCGAGCGTAAGCGAGCGGACATCCTACGTCCTACGTAACTAGCAAATAGTTAGTGCCCCTACTACCTCCTAAACCCCACCCTCACCCTCGTTCCCTTCCCGGGTTCGCTGTCTATACTAATAATGCCCTTGTTATTCTCTATTATCTGATGGACTATGAATAGCCCAAGGCCTGTGCCTTTGTCTTTGGTGGTATAGAAGG
>MHFD01000038.1:6138-7070 GCA_001804045.1 Omnitrophica bacterium RBG_13_46_9 | reverse complement strand
CGACACACGAATATGATCGGGGACCGTGATATTGCCCTTAGCGTATGCCGGCAAAACAGAAAAAACTACTAAAAAAAGCGTCAAAAGAATTCTTCGCATAATTTTCGTGTTGTCAGACATCGGAAGCCTCCATTCTACCAAAAAAAACAGTCGCCGCGCCCTATTTTTCTAAAATATCGTTATCTGTTTTTTGTACCGGTTCGGACGCCTTGTCCGGATAGTCTTTCGCGGTCCGCTATTCCTTCTCATGATAATAAAGGAGCCTCAGATTATTGTACGCCGCCGCATTGCCCGGACTCAGCTCTATCGCTTTTTTATAGGAGGCTGCGGCTTCCTTTATTTTGCCTCTATCCTTATATGAGTTGCCAAGATTAATATATGTATCGGGGTCATGCGGGTCAATAGCCGATGCTTTCTTATAGGAATCAATCGCCTCTTCCGTTCTGCTCATAGAGCTATACGCAACGCCGAGGTTATAAAACACATCCGCGCGATTCGGATTTACCTCTATGGCCTTACTATACGCTTCTATCGCTTCCTTGACCCTGCCGTTTGAATAAAACGCGATGCCAAGGTTTGCGTACGCGTCCGGATGGCGCGGCGCAATCGCTATCGCCTTCTTATATAAGGCTATGGCCTCTTCCAATCTGCCGCGATTCTTATATATGATGGCAAGATTATTATAGGTATTCGCATTCTCAGGGTCGATTTCTATGGCCTTGCCATATAAGGCCTCTGCCTTATCCGTTTTCCCTATGTCACTATAGCAATTGGCAAGGTTATTATATACCCTTGAACTATTTTTTACGTATTTAAGCGTTCTCTCGTAAAAATATATCGGTTCTTTCCAGTAATTATTCTGCTCTATTGTAAGATAAGAATAAAACCCGGTCAGACCCAAGGCGGCGATTATCGCGTAGGTCTTATATCCC
>MHFD01000038.1:4751-6046 GCA_001804045.1 Omnitrophica bacterium RBG_13_46_9 | reverse complement strand
CAGTAATAATATCTTCAGGTAATTGAATACGGCCACAAAAAACCCGGGTAACCTTTGAAATACAGCGCTTGGACGCGGCATCATCAATAGCGCCGACCGCAAAACAGACATCCGCAGCACCACATAAACAAAAACGACGGCGATTAACGATACGAAAGCGCCCGTCCGTATCTTCCCCCGTCCGCCGTCACCGCCAGCCGGACGGCGGGTACTTACTTCGGGAAAAGAGCGGTGATAAAGAATAATCGCCGCCGGGAGTATTAAGCTATTCTCTTTTGAGAAAAGCGCCATTACATAACAGACTAACATCAAAATATAGAATCCCGCGCCCTTTGCGTGGATATTTTTTATATAAAAAATAAGAGAAAGCACCGTAAAGAGGGCCGCTAAAGAATCGACCCTGCCCGACATATAGGACACCACCTCCGTATGCACGGGGTGGACCAGGAAAAACACACCCGTTAACAACGAAAGCCGCCAATCGCCGTAGAGAATGGTGACAAGCCAACAGATGGCTAAGGCCGCTAAGATATGAAGGATTATGTTTGTAAGATGGTAGCTCTTTACGTTTAATTTGCTGAATGAGTAATTTATTATGTAGGTAACGAGGTAAAATGGGCGGTAGAAACCGCTTTCCGTCGCGGAGCCGGCGCCCACATCGTTGGTAAATATATCTTTTATGTGAGAAAAGTCACGTATATAGACATTGTCCTTTATAACAGGTATGTCGTCCCAGATAAATTTGCCGTCCAATGAATTGCCGTATACGGCGAGACCCAAGACTACTATTAAGATCACGGATATGGCTATAGGCTTCATTTTCATAACTTGCGTAACGTAAGTGCGCTTGACGCTCCAGGGACTTACTTTCGGCTCCCCTTTAAGGCATACCGCCATAGCTTTTTACTCAAGAGCTTTCCGCCTCTAACGTGACAGAGGATCATCCGCCCGCTGACGGGATTGACCCGTCGGCTCAGTCAATCAGGAAATATACAAAAGTAGTTGATCCGGTGAGCCTAACCGTATTAGCGATATCACATTTTTACCCTGACCCATATGGGGTTAGTGATGTTTTTTCTTCCACGGATATACGAAATAATCCGTCTCGGGCTTTCTTTCTGTTTGAACATAAAGACGGCAATGGGGATCAAGGGTGGCGTATTTTATTTGAGGTTCACGGAAAGGCTCTTTTGTCACATGTATCCAATAGGCCGCGAATAATAATGTCCCCGCAATAACCGTACCGGTTATGAGACGTACGGTTCTATATTTTCTCACAGAGGCCTTTCTTTTAA
>MHFD01000038.1:4621-4745 GCA_001804045.1 Omnitrophica bacterium RBG_13_46_9 | reverse complement strand
CGGGCATGCGAACACTTTATTGGACGCCAAATAGGAAAAGCGGATTACTATTCGTACATTTCCGGACGAAAAGAACGCTCTTTCTTCTTCTCGGACCTTTTCTTCTTCTCTTTCAGCATCTTTT
>MHFD01000038.1:2805-4264 GCA_001804045.1 Omnitrophica bacterium RBG_13_46_9 | reverse complement strand
TAAGCCAGGGCGTCTTTGCCGTGGTGATGAAGAACTGGCTGCCGTTTGTGTTGGGGCCGGCATTAGCCATAGCGATTAATCCGGGCCTATCAAATGTGACATCTGAACTTACTTCGTCCGCGAAAGGCCTGCCCCAGATCGAGCTCCCGCCTCTTCCTGTCCCTGTGGGGTCGCCTCCTTGGATCATAAATCCCTTTATTACCCGGTTAAATATCGTGCCGTCATAATAACCCTTCTCCGCCAGTGCTTTAAAATTTTCACATGCTTTAGGGGCTGTTTCGGGCAGTAACTCGATTTCTATATTGCCCTGATTTGTCTCCAGGACCACGACAGCATCTTCCGCGAAAGCATGTCGCGCGCATATGCTTGCCAGAAACGTAATAAAAACCAGTATGAACAAAATGTTTTTCATGTGCTTATGCCCCTTTTATTTTTTTATGGCCGGTCCGCGGAATCCCCATTCATTCTAATACACAAGGACCATATTGATTTCGCCAATAAAACACAGCAAAAAATCATAAATCCACCGGCGCCTCGGGGAATTCGCCGCTTAACACCATTTCTATCATTGCTTTGACTTCTTCGCTAAAATCACGGGTGAGTATCCACTCCAGATACGGCCGGTCGTTCTTAAGTATGTGCTTTATGTTTTTTTTCTTTCCGTATTTGCCAAAGGTGGGATAAAGTTCCCCGTTCCACCAGCAGAACTTGCGTTCTTTATCAAAATAGGCGCTGGAACGCTCATAATCAAAATCCTTCAAAGATTCTATGCCGTGTTCGGGAGAACCGTATTTTTTAATCTGAGCGTCAAATATCTCAATGGTCGCTTCGGCATCGCCCAGGGCTGAGTGCGCGTTATCAAGCTCTTTATCGCAGTACAGCTGATATGCCGCGGTCAAATCTCTCTTTTCGTGTATGTGATAAACCTTTTGCGCGTCATATATATTGCGCTCGCGCCAATGGAAACTGAAACCCGCCTCAAGCATTTCACGCTCAAGCACAGGCAGATCAAACCTCAGGATATTGAATCCGCCGATGTCGGAATCCCCTATAAAATCCAGCACCTCTTTGGCTATCTCCTTAAATCGCGGCGCGTCTTTGACGTCGTCATCCGTGATATCAATGATACGGCTGACATTGGACGGAATCGGCAT
The DNA here is from genome assembly GCA_001804045.1 of Omnitrophica bacterium RBG_13_46_9. Lineage (GTDB taxonomy): Bacteria > Omnitrophota > Gorgyraeia > JABMRN01 > RBG-13-46-9 > RBG-13-46-9. Next base: position 3,110 of record MHFD01000038.1, on the reverse strand, counting down.
GCCCGGATTGACGCGCTTTACATAACTCTCTCTCGAGCCTTCCGGCAGCGTCTTCACCATCCCGATTTCGACGATTTTGTCCTTCTCTATCCAGGTACCTGTCGTCTCAAGATCGAATATCACTAACGGCCGAGTCACTTTCATCCTGTTTACCTTCTGTCAATATAAAAATTTTAGTTATCTAACGGGGCGGACAGTTCTTATTCACGCTCTTGCCGGACGCGCAAACGCACCCGCCGTCTATTTTTGTTCCACGGTTTTTTTCAGCTCCTCTTTCCACAATTCCGTCGCCTTCCTGGCCTCAA
>MHFD01000038.1:0-2797 GCA_001804045.1 Omnitrophica bacterium RBG_13_46_9 | reverse complement strand
TCTGAAAGAAAACTGTGGAATTCATCCCGCCCCATAGTGCTGACTATATCCTGCGCCTTTATCGATTCTTTCATCATTTTTTCGTTTATGTTGCACTTATATTGCGGGAATGCTACGCGCGTCGCATTGATTATGTCTACGCATAACGCCATTCTGATCATCTCAGAAAAGCTGACGTCATACTTCTGCGAAATCAACCTGTAATGTTCGGACATCCAGTCATCCAAAAGAATCTGCAGTCTTTTAAGCATATTACCTCCGCTTTTTTGAATTCGAAACTTGCCAACCTGCCTTAACATTGCCGGTCAGCTCTTACCGCTATCTGTCAAGACCTGACCCGCAACAACATCTTCTATCTTCCCGCGGCTATCATAGCCCCCAGGAGAGCTCCTATTATCGCGCTGACAACGGGATTACTCGTCAGGGGACATGCCCCGGATACGCACTTGCCAAAATACCCTACGCTAAAACCGATAATAGCGCCGATGATCCCGCCTAGGACAATCTTCATATCCATTCCTTTCCCCAAGTTTAGGAGTCGTTCCAACACCCAGGGTTCACGCTTTACGCAAAACCTGGCCTCTCGCGCGCATACCCATTAAGGCGTAGCTGTTTAACTTCAGTTTTATCCGACCCGCGTTATCAGCTAGAATCGCCGCCCCCCATCTTCGGGAAAAAAGGTACACGCGCTTACCTCGTGTGATGCTTATCTAGCTTCCTATCCATAGTCCTATACGTTAATACGACAATGACAACAGCCGTAAAAAGTATAAGATTCATGATATTAAACGCACGCCAGACTCGATCGGGAGAGCGAAAACCCTCCGGCGCCATCAATAGAAAACACGTCCATACGCCCAATACCCAATATACGCTTATATCCTTGGAAGACCTTCTTTTTATGACTCTTACTATAAGCGGTATGTTCCATAGAGGCAACACAATCGCCGCTAAAAAAGCGATTTTCTGCATCAATCCCTCCTATTTATCGCGCGCCTATGCTTTTTTCCGTAAAATATTTAATGCTGTCATCTATAAACTGCTGGATCTTTACGTTACTTGCGTAATAGTTTTTTACATATAGCTTAAGAAGGCTGATAAATTCCACAACATATTCATCCCCTATCCTGCCCTTTTCGTAAGCCCTCTCCCATTCCCCGGTATAATCCGACCTTTTTACAGAATAGCCCTTGAAAAACAACGCCGTCCCTTCAATTCTATTATCCAGCGCCATCAGGAACTTTTGCCTCATATCCTCTATATCCGTATTTGGCGTCCTAAGCCTGCTGATCGCCTTTTTGCATTTTTCGAAGTATTCTTTCGCCATCTGTATCTTTGGGCTTACATTATATGAAATAATTACATCTGGTGCATAGCGGTTATAGACAGGGGTGGTCTGCTCAACCCCCTGCGCTAACATATTATTCGCCTCTATATATGTCCGTAATTGCACTATGAGCTCTTCCACCACTCCCTGATTCTCATATTTTGCCTTAACGACATCAAATACATTCAGTATATCCCGCGCCTCGTTATTTTTAGGATCGATCTCCAGGGCTTTATTGAGATGTGCCTTGGCCTCTTCGTAATTTTTCTCGCCGAAAAAATATACCCGTCCCAGCGCAACGTAAGCATCGGAGTATTTAGGATCTATCAGAATGACCTTGTTAAACTGGAACTTGGCTTCCGGATAGCGGCATTGCAAAAAATATAACTGCCCCAGCCAGAACTGGGCTTCGATATTCTCTTCGTTCAGCTCAATCACTTTCTTGTATAGTTTTTCTGCCTCCTTGTCATTATTATTACGGTAATAGTAAACCGCCTTCGAAAGGTAAGCCTTGCTTTTTTGCGGGCACATATTGATGGCGTTGTCAAAATATTTTATTGCCATATCGTCCATTTTTTCTGTCAGATAACTCTCGGCCATATCTATGTAGATCTGATAATTTTGCGGCGTTAAGCTCGGGTGTCTTCCGTTTATCTCCAGGCAGCGCCTAAACAAAACTATCCGCTCATTAAAATCTTTGGACATCAAAGCCTTCCAATATAACCGCTGCGCTTTTATTTTATCCACAAACAACTGCTCATCGCTGTCAAGTCGCGTTTTCTTTTTTAGCCTTGCCGAAATCCTGTCCATAGCGGATTGGTTGACGAACGTATTGAAATCGCCCTTGCTTATATAGCTCGTAAACACTTCTCTGTCTTTTACTTTTTTCTGGTGCAGGAAGAAAGCGTAAGTTATACCGGCAAATATGAGGAACGCCACGACTAGCCCAAAGATCATATTCGATATTTTCATTATTCTTTGTCCTTATTGCTCTTATGAAACCGTTAAACCCGATTCCAGTTATTCTTTGGGTATGGCGCGCGCCGATTGCCCGTTACGTTTTCCCAAAACCTGCTAAATACGATAAACATCCCGCTTCATACTACTTAGGGAGAATCGCTTTGTTAATGATAGTGTCGCTTATCCCGGGAGTCTTTATTATTGCCGCGGCGACTTTCCCTCCTGTCTCCACAATTTTGCCTGCCACCTGCCCGCCGGCTGCGACGGTCCTACCGGCGGCATCCGCAACCTTTCCTACTGTCCCGACCGTTGTCTCCGCGGCCTTTACGGTCTGGCACGGAAGATTTAAGATCGCGCAACCGTTAAAAAGTAGAAGCGCTGCCGGCCAGATTATCAACTTTTCCGATAATTTCATCAATCTTGTTATACCTGTAACCGCTTTCGATGTCAAGCATAAACCCGGAATGTGATGTTACAATGTAGAAATGTCACACTTTATTACTACGTGAA
>MHFD01000037.1:13257-14061 GCA_001804045.1 Omnitrophica bacterium RBG_13_46_9 | reverse complement strand
CCATAAGAGAAAAATTACCTCAGGTACCCTTGTCGCAGGTTACAACCGGACCCGCCGAGGAGGCCGCCGAAGAGGCAGCGCCTACCGTTATAGAAGTCACTACCCCCACAATAGACGATGTCATAGAAGACCTGGATACGTTATTTACTGTTATCCTCGCTGAAAGAGAGGGCGAAAGACGCGGCCTTTTCGAAAAGAGCATCGCGGAGATAAAAGCGCGGTACGACTTCTGGAAAGATATAGAGAATAGGCCAGAGATAATTGCCCTCATATGCAAGATACGGCTCCTTTTTGCGACACAGGAGGAGGCCGAGCAGATGATTATCTCCGCTAAAAATCCGCAGGTGGCGCAGGCGATAGCGGAATCCGGGGTCATTTTGAATAAGAAAAATGGAAACCCCGTTTCGGCTGAAATAATACAGAGGTTAAATCAGAATGAATTTCATCTAAGAGACAATAAGAATGGGACGTTTACGCTTGTAATCAGAGTAAGTTACCCCCCTTCAGGACCTATCTCGGGTTTAGTCATAACATTCATAACGGCATTAGTTGTTATGTTATCAGTTGGTGTAAAAAAAGCGCAGGCTATACCCCAACTGCCAGCGCCTGAACCAGCCGCCGTATATGCCCAAATAGAACGTCTTGCGGAGAGCGCACCCATGCTGCCGGAAGTTCATAACGTGCTTGGCATGAGCGCAGCGGCTCAGGTAGCTCTTGTAGTCATTGCCATTATCAGTTTCGCTGCCATAGCTTTTCTTGTCATTAATTGGACCGATATAAAGAAACGGATACAGGAAGGTTCGC
>MHFD01000037.1:0-13229 GCA_001804045.1 Omnitrophica bacterium RBG_13_46_9 | reverse complement strand
GACGGTAGAACCGCTTTCACCGAGGGAAGGCAAAGAACTTTCTTTAGATGAGGAAGCAGCGGTTTACAAGGAAACGGCGGAAAAAGCAGTCTCCACCTTGCAAACTTTATGGAGGAAAGTAGAAAAAGCAAAGGGAGAAGAAGAACGGGTTTATGTGCAGAGATATCGCCAGGAGTTCGCGCAGCGCTTCCCGAGTCTTAAAACAACCATACGTAGATGGGGAGCCATGATAACCAAAGACCCTTTTGTAAAGATAAAGGTCTCCAGCGAGCTTTATAGAGAGCATGCCGACGCATATAATGCGTGCGTAAAAGCAATGCCAGATTTAGAGAGACATGATACAGAGGCGGAAGAGATTTTAGCCAGGCCGCAGACGGCAAAAGTTGCGGAAGCCATGATGGGCGCAAAAAAAATAGAAGAGCCCAAACCACAACCCGCAGTGACTAGCGCCGATGAGGTAAGTGCGCCTGAAACAGCCGCTCCGGAAGAAGCTGCTGTTGTCGAAACCCCCGTAGAATCCCCTGAGACGGGAGCGGTTTCCGGAATCCAAATTCCAGAGTCAGTCGCAACTGCGATAGGATCATTCTCAGGGTTTAACTTTACATCAACAGGCGCTGATTTGAGAACGGTGCTTTCGATGAGAAGGTCTGCGGACGAAGACCTGTCTATAGTAGAACCCGGCCATGAAGCCGCCCAGCAGGATATCACCAATCTAGTCGCAGCTCTTACCATAGTGTATAGCGCGATAGACGGTATTGCGAAATCCTACAATAATATCTTAGAAGCCAATCTGCAGGAGATATGCCAGGCGACAGAGCTATATAGACAGCTTTGGGACTCGTTGCCAAGCGAAATCCTGGAACCGGCGGCAGAGTTCAGCAAGTTGCCCGGAGATGAACAGGCAAAATTTATAAGAAGCGAAGAATTAGGCAAACTGGTGACTTTAAGCTATATAAGCCTAACAGCCAACGTCTATACAACTTTTTCCGACATGCTGATCCGGATGACGCGTACCCATGGAAATCTTGGAGAGATCAAACAAGCGATAGCCTTGTATAAACAGTTTTGGAACTCATTACCCGATGGAACCCTCGCGATGATAACGGATTTTAGCAGCGTGACCCGAGAGGAACAGGCGAAATACCCCATGAGCGAGCATTTGAGAGCGCTTGTGGAAGCGAGTTACGGAAATGTAAAGGCAAAGGCAACGGAAATCATCAAAAAAAGGCTGGCTGCTACAAAAGACCGAAAGCCCGGCCCGGGAGACGTCGCCTCAAGCGTTATCTTTACGCCGTATATTTATCTCGAAATAAAAAAAGCCGTAACGAATTTCATGTCAGAGCCCTCATCTTTTGAAGCTGGCTCAGGCTTCTTTGCGGGATTGACCGGTATCACGTGGCTTGATTGGGTCATAATGAGCGCGCTAGTGATCGGGACATTAGTTACAATGCTTATAATAGCGTATGTCCAGGAGCGAAATAATATCCGGACCGGAACCGGCAGGATTGAAGGAAAAGCCGGATTAGAAATAGCAAAGTGGGTTGCGCTTCACATGGCAATTCCCGTTATGGTGCTCTTTGCTATTGTAGGTTTTTCCATTAAAGAAGAGGCAAAGAATTATATTTTACAACTTTCACCCGCGTTAAATGGACTTCACACGATGTTGCTTATGTTGTTTATCGGCGTTATAGCATACAGGGCGGTGTTCGGAAGATGGCCATGGATTTCTTCGAAGCTATCCCGCAAGGTCGAAAGGCCGGGACCGGCGGAGCGTCTTACTTTGACCGGAAGAAGACAGACCTTGCTTGAGGCACTACATGATAGGGAATTCGGCCCGCTTGAGGTCCTGTTTCAGAGTGTAATGCGGGCGAAACCTGAAGATAGAGAGAAAACATGTCTTATGGGCTTACCAACAGAAGTTCCACAAGGGCCGGAATTCAATGGCCGCATTAAGGCGATTAAACTTTTGTTCGAATCATCGCTAAATGTGAATCTTATCCTGGCAGGCGCAAGCAATAGGGAACTTGTAACTATATTTGATATGACAGAACGACATAACGTAAGGGTGTTCCTGAATGGCAGGGAGCTGTCCGCTGCCGCCCCATTTTTTATAGCCGTTTTCAGGGCCCTGGGTCAGAGGTTTGTGATTGAAGAAAGAAATATAGGCGGAAAAGATTCGGTTATAAGGCTTAAGAGCGAACCAATCCGCCCGATTGATTTAAAGACGATAGCCGGATTTGCCGTAGGCGGACTCCTAATCGGAGAGATAACAGAGGTTCTTATCGGCCTTATTAAAGGTCAGGCATCGCTTGCGCAAGGCAGCCGGTTATTTGCCGGAATGCATGGCGTACTTGGCGTAAGTGGCTGGGTATATGGCGTAGGTGTTGCCATCGGGATAACCGTTCTTGTGATTATTGCTCTCAGGTTCAGGGTCGAAGAGTGGATGATCAAGAAAGGCTGGCTGCCTCCGGATGAAAAACCAAAACATTCAGTAGGCAAAGGCGCGCAGGTCTCTAAGGACGGAAAAGCGATCGGCTGGGGCATGAAGCCTGAAGAAAGAGAGCGGATGGAAAGAGACCGGCAGGAAAGAATAAAGCGCGCGCAAAAGAGCGATGCAGGAAAAAAAGAATCTGCCGATGCATCCGAAATGGCAGCGATCGAAGCTGAACTGTCAGCTCAGTTGGAAAAATCTAAAAGCGAAGCCGAACAGGAAAAAGTGGTAGAACGAAAAACTGCGGAGACTCACGAGGAGGCCGCCGCTCCTTACAGCTTAGCGGATGCGGGAACATCGGGTAAAGAAGAAGGCGAAGCAGTGCTTTACTTGTCAGACGAAGAAGAAGAAACACCTGTGACGGAAGTAACGGAAGGAGACGCAGGAGCGAGGGCAAAAGCCGCGGAGAAAGAAATCGCAGAATGGATTGCGAAAGGAATGAACGCAAATCCATTCCTCAGGCTTCTCGGCATTCTCATCATGCTGGATAGGCTGACAAGAAAGCCCCATAAAGGCGCAGGAGATATCGAAAAAATAAGAAAATTGAGGGCTAACACGCATTCCGCAAAAAAGGTATTCATTGATCTAAAGACTAAGAAAGGACCAAAATATCTCGCAGTATATCTTGGAAATTTATATGTCGATGCCATGACCCAGATAGACTTGATAAAAGAGAGGCATAGTGTGGAAGATGTGTTGCACGTCGAGCATTTTCTGGGCGCAAGCGGAACAGAGTTCCTCACAAAGAAATATAGGATAGTAGCGGAAAACGCAGACCGCGTATTGCGCCGATCGGAAGAAAAAGGCAAAGGTATTACCCAGTTCTCCCCTGTTGCTACAGGGATTGGATTGCGGATACTTGCGGCATGGGGAGTCGTTCCGGGCTGGTTGGGAATGCTAGGAATGGTAATAGCGACAATTGCAATTATAAGATATCTCTATAGCAACCGAAGTGTTATAACGGATTTGCTTCCCCTGAAGATGCCCCCGATTTCAGAAGTCCCAGGACCTTCAAGACGAATGGTGATTGGAATGATGCCTTTAAGTCTTGTCTATGTCCTTTTACGGCCGCTTGCCGCTGTTGCGACACAGTTAAGCGAGATTTCAATGAGGAGCGAGCGTGTCATACAGCTTGACCTGGCCTCCTGGCAGGCGGAAACGGATTACAATACCCGGGCCGTGTCAGGGTTAAATTTAAAAGATGAGGCACTGGAATTATTTACTGATATCAGAGACGCAAGTCCGACAAATAAGAAAGGCGCGGCATTTACCGAATTTATCCAAACGATCGATTTAAGGAATAAAGTGGTCACAGCCACCATTTATATCCCGGAAACGCTGGTAGGTAAAGGCTATCCTAACGGCGTTCAATTGTTCGCAAGGGACGATAAAGGCAAAATCCAATACGGGACATTGCATAATGTTGGCAAAGACGGCTGGATGGAAGTGAAATATATGCCACTGGAAGATGGCATTCCGCCTATGGGGGATTCGACTTCCGGCTTTAACCCTGCGTTTATACGTTCGCTCGGTATAAGGATTACCGCAGGGATAGGCTCTGAATTTAAAGGGAGCGGCGTAATAGGGGTAAAAGATGTCAAGATCGAACCCTTAAATGCGGCTCCGAAAGTAAAAGCCGATAATGTATTTGATCTGCCATGGCTGGTCCAGGATACCGGAAGCAGCCAGGGCATTGTAGATGTCAAAAGGACCGGAGATGGCTTGGAATTGATAGCGGATTTAAAAGGAAAAGACGCGCAGAGGAGCAAAGGAGAGGCCTTCCTGGATTTACGCAGCGTACAGCTACCAGGCTTTACGCAGGGACCTCTGGATTTAAGTAATGTTAAGGTCACAATCAGGATTCGGGTGCCCGCGAGATTTGTAGGAGAGCGTTTTAATGGTGTTCAGATATTCGCAAGGAGCTTTGAGGGAAATGTATGGAGTTCACAATACAGCCATTGGATGAATGCCGCCGACACGGGCGAAATTGAATTATCGTATACCCCAACGACAAAAGAGAGGGACCCTCAGGCGTGGTGCGAGGAAGGATTTGATCCCGGGAACGTAAGGATCTTAGGTATCAAACTCGGGATAGGGAGCGGTTCGGAAACTAGCTACAAGGGGCCTGTCACAGTTACGCAAATAAAAGTAGAACGGGTCAAGAAAGAGAAAGAAGCTTTTGAGCTTGCAGGTAGTTCATATGAGGAGAAGACAAAAACATTTACACAGGCGATAAGGAGAGATGTTCATGCGTTCAGACCCATTTCCGCATGGTCGGCTTTAGGGCTCGGCGGCGGAGTGGATTGGGCTCTTATTTCCGGAGCGCTCACAGTGTATGATGTATGGCATATAGTTACTAATTTACAGAACCTCTCCGGTTACGGAATACTTGGGTGGGGACTACTCGGTATTATCGGCATCGTTTTTACCATTATATCAATCAAAAGAGTAACGGACTCAATGAAAGCCATTAAAAGCGCCCACGGGGATTTCGGCCTGTGGAAGGCATTGACAACAGATATCGGCCACGATAAGGCGGCGCTTGAAGAATTGCAGACAATTTCACCGACCGCATATGAACAGATTATGTATCACGAAAACTTCCCAGGACATATACGGGGCTTGATTGCTTTTATACCCGTAATATGGGCGTTGGGAGCGCCCAGATTAAAGGAGGAAACTGTCGTCGGACTGCGGCCGGCAACACAGACGGAATCAGGTGTGCGTAGAAGAGATGTAGTAATAAGCGGCTCGTTGGGCCTTGCTTCTCTTGTCCTTAGCCCTTTCATTTCAGCGGTCAGCTCGGCAGCTGCTACTTTGAAACGATGGATCCCTTCTATCCTCGACTTTGGATGGAAAGTCCAGGATTATAAGGATAGCCGCGGCATAATTGGCATCAACAGGACAGACGACGGCCTTGTATTGACAGCGGACTTGCGCGGAGGAGATGCGCAGAAGACTAAAGGCGAGATTTTCCTTGATATACGCTATTCTCAGCTGCCGGGATTCGATATGGGACCGGTCGATTTAAGCAAAGTCAAGTTTACCGCCAAGTTTAATGTCCCGCAGGGCCTTGTGGCAGGTACCCCAAACGGGATACAGATATTTACAAAGAGCGTGACACGTGATAGCAGCGGAAACGAGGTATGGAGATCGCAATACGGCAACTGGAATAATATATCAAATGCAGGTGAAATGGAAGTCTCCTACACGCCTACCAGGAAGAGCCAGGACCCGCAGGCCGAGACTCAAGACGGGTTCGACCCCCAAAATATAGCCATGATAGGAATAAAGGTTGCGATAGGCAGCGGCTCGAGTGCGCGCTATGTGGGACCTGTTACGGTCACGGAGTTTAAGACCGAAAAAATAGAAGCCGAGGAAAAAGCCCCCGAACTGATTACGACTCCGTATCTCGAAAAAGAACCGAAAGCGGTCACGCCCCGTTCACTATCCGAATTCCAGGGTTTGAGCGGGATAAGCATGTATTACAGCCCCGAGACATATGGTAAAGACATCGGCGGGCCTACGGGTTTCTCAAACCGGGAAAGAGAGAAAGAGCTTACAAAAAGATTCACCGAGTTAAAGTCAAAAGGCATAAACGTGGTGCGGTTATTTACGCTGTGTGATTTGAGGAACAATGTAATAAGTTTCGACCGTGAAGGCAAACCCATAAGCATCGATAGAAGAGCGCTTGAAGACTTAAAGGTGCTCATAAGGGCGGCGAAGACCACCGATATAAAACTTATACCGGTATTATTCGATTTTACGCTTGCCGATAATGTTTCGCAGGAATCGGGCGTACCCGTCGGAGAATTCGCCAATCTCATAAAAAATCCGGCTCACAAAAAAGCGCTCATTGACATATTGAGGGTATTCCTCGCGGAATTACAATCATATGTAAGGCAGAATGACCTGGAGAGCGCGGTCCTCGCATGGGAGCCGATGAACGAGCCGGAAGGGACAAAGACAGGCCTGGCTTATACCCAGATTTTCGTAACGGACATCGTAAGACTTTTGAGGGAAGTTTTCCCCGGCAAACCCGTTTCATTGAGTACGGAGAAAAGAGAAGGGCTTGCCTACTGGATACATCTTCTTAAGGCCGGAGACATTATGCAGATACATTGGTATAGCCATATGGACAAAGCCAGGAAGTTCGATGCGCTGGATAAATCCAGGGGAGAACTCGCAATTCCCGAGGGTGTAAAAGTGATATATGGCGAAGCGGAACCGGCAGATATCCCGAAAGTCCTATCCATAATACATAATAACGGCTACGACGGAGTGCTCTTCTGGCATGATAAGAAAACTTACGATTTTATAAGCAATACAGATCAGTTTAAGCAGTGGTTCATGGCGTCTCACCCCTTTGCGCCTATTTCAGGATGGTCGCTTTTAGGGCTGGGCGGCGGATTGGACTGGATAGCGGCCTCTGGAGGGATTCTACTCTATCTTTTGCGCTATATAAATTCTAACTGGCAGGATCTTTCCGTGCTGGGTGTCTTGGGCCTTGCCATTCTAGGAGTCGTATCAGCGGTATTTCTTTTGACAAGCACATTGCGGGTACAATCTTCCATGGAAGCCATAAGCGAAGCCCACCCTGAATTCAACATCTGGCAGATTTTGACGCACGATATAGGCCACGATAACGCAGCGCTTGAGGTGCTCGAACAGATTTCAAAATATACATATGAGGATATTGTCTATCATGAATACTTCGGATATCATGTTCCGGGCCTTTTGGCTTTTGTGCCGGGCGTGACAGCGGCAAGGAATATTCTCGCGAAACTGATAAAAAGACGAGGTCCTCCCCTTACGTTTGACCAGCTTAAAAACGCCTCCCCCCGCAAACGCCAGAAACTCCTTTATTCCGAAAGACTGAACCGCATTGACCAGGACACCCGTTCCATAATTTATTCGAGACCCGATCTTGATTATGTCGTATTGGAAAGAAATCCCGGGACCGACAAGGACGGGTCCTTTTATGATTACCGGAAGAATGAAGACAAAAAGATAACCGGCGCCGCAGACTATTTTGTCCTTAATGACGCATTGGTGCGTATAGAAGGCGGCGTGCCGAGATTTTCAGATACTATTGTCGTGCGCGAAAAGACGGATACTCTGTATAGGATTATTGAAAAAGCTGTAAAAGAAGGAGAGATAGACGAAGCCAAAGGTTTCCTGGATGAGGCCGCGCAAATCGCGGAGGATCTGGTAAAGCAGGGATATTGGCCGCGCAATTGTCTGGCAAATATAGGAAAAAGCCATATAAGCGGACAATGGGTTTTTGTTGACAGACCGGATTTAATCGGTGAATTGCCGTCTGTCAAGACGTATCTGGCGGATCTCGATCTTGTCGCGCGGGATTTTCCGTTCAAGAATGAGCCACGACTCTTGGACCACTTTGAAAACAACGTCCTGTCGAGATTAAAAGCGCTTATAGAGCGCAAGGAAGAAGCCTTACATAGATTTGAAAAAATGATAGCCGGGTTGGTCAGCAAAGGAAAAACTCCGGTTATGATATGCGACATGATAAATACCCTTACAGATTCCAGTCTGCCCATTTCCCGGGAAATGGCGGAACTGATCGTTAAAATCCTGAGAACCGGCGTACCTTTTGCTGTTCTATCCGGCACCAGCAAGGAGAGGATTAACAGACAATTCTTAAAGCCGTTACTTTCCGTTATTCCCAGAGAAGACCGCGATATACTGAAAAATCTTATCGCGACAGCCTCTACCGGAAGCCAGATATACCGATATAACAAGGAAAAGGACGATTTTGAGTGCGTCTGGTTTGTCGATATGAAAGAAAAATTGGGGCCTCAGAAATATTCCAGGATGCTCGCCGTTTTAAAGTCATGCATCGAAGAACTTGATATCAGAGGAATGTTAAAGGAGACAATGGGACGGGAATTCACCGATGAAGAGTGGGAAAAGTTCAAAGAAAGGTGTATCCATGAAAAGCCAATAGAAGACATCTTCACACATAGCGAAGACATAGTTACCCAGGTATCTTTAAAGGTGCTTAGCAGGGACGCCACCTATGAGGATAAGGCGAAATTCCAGGAAAAAGGTGGAGAAGCGATAAGAGAGAGATACGAGAAATATATAAGCAAAAGAATGTCTGATGAAGGCATCGAACTCGAAGTAAAAATCGGAGGATTGAGCACATTAGATCTGACGCCGTTAGGGATAGATAAGAGTTTTGGCATTGAGAATATCTCTAAGCTTTTTAATTTCCCTGCGGATAGCGTAATATTTTTTGGCGATGCCTTTGGCCAGGACGAAAACGACGAACCGGCGCTAAAAGCCACGGACAAGTTGGTCAACGTCGGTTCTCATGTTGATATTACGAGATCCCGTTATCACAAAGACGGAATAGAATTTCTGCAGCTGGAAAACACCGGTCCCGAAGGTGCTGTATTATTATTCAAATCCTTATTGCAGCAGATCGCGCCGCCCCTATCCGTAGAGACGGATAAATTCATACTGTCCCGCCTACCGCTCGTAATAGAGCGCGCCCGCAGGAACGCAAGGGAGAAAAAAGAGATTGGCAGGAAACAGGACGGCACGCCTGATATAAGGTCTCCGCTTGGGGTCGCAGCAGATCTTATCGATAATGAAGGAAATGTAATCGTAAAATCGAAACAAAGGATTCCTTCGGAAACATCGGAATACACGTCCAAAAAGTACGACCACGCTGAAATCGTAGCGTTTAAAGAAGCCGAGAAAAAAGGAAAGACAGATTGGTCGAATTATACACTCGTCACTTCACTTGAGCCATGCGACCAGTGCGCCCAGGCGATAATAAATAGGGGCATAAAGAAAGTTGTAATCGCTACCCTTGACCCGGGCCCCAAGATGGGGACCGGTGAAGGTGTCAGGGCGCTTAGATGGGCGGGGATAGATGTTACTATTGCGCCAGTCGGTCTTCAAAAAAGAGCTTTATGGCATCTCTGTAAGAATAGAGAAGGCAAAGTGGATAGACGGCAATTAGAGATAGCGTTAAAAGCGAACGCCTCACCCTTGCGCGCGAGAGAGCCCATTTCTGATATTGAGGCGTTAAAAGAAAGGGTCAGGGCACGGCTTGAGCATCAGACCGTAGAGACGCATAAAGACAGATTCGACCTTTTCGAATTCCAGAAGGACGTGCAGGAGATTGTAGGCATGGTCGCGCCCGACAAAGAAGGAAGGATCCCCCAGATTTGCGCTATAAACGCCAATGCTCTAGCCGTAGGATTGGCCAAAGAAAATATGTTTGCGGATAGGGGCATCCTCAACCATATACTCTGGTCCCGGCAGGCGGCTTACACTGAAAAAGACAGGCCATTCCGCATCATAATAGCGGGAGGCGATAAAAATTGCATAAATGTTATAGAAGAGATAAAAACCCAGAGCGATATTGTCAAAAGAGCAGGGATCAAATTGGACGATGTTTATGTTTTAAAAGGGCTGTCAAAAACCGAGAAGGTCAGATTGTTAAGTGTCAGAGAATTTAACGAGGAATTGCGCAGCACCATCGCGATTGATACGAGCAAAGTAAAAGACGTGATTACGCCGGAGATGGTATCTCAGATCCGTGCCCTGTTTGCCAAGGATAATATCTATAAGCGATTCGGTCTGCCATCTCAAGAGGTCCATAAGATCTCGATTACATCTCTTGAATTTTTAACAGGTAGAACAAACTTTACAGTTCTAGTGCAGGGTGAGGGCATCCATGACCAGCCCTTAAGCGTTACGCTCTATCACCGCGGGTATAATCTCGAAGAGAACATTGAAGACCCTTATCGCAGGATCGCAATGCGCATGATACAGATGTATAGACATTTCAAGATGGGCGAATACAGAGACGAGCTTGCCACCGCCGGATTTGATGTTACAATAATAGAAGAAGCGGTCGAGAACGCGTTCAGAAAATCAATTTATGAGGATGTCCTGACCAGATTTTCCGCAGGAGCGGACACCGTCTGTGTATACGCGAACGAATCAAAGACAATGGTCGTCAAGGAACTAAGAGAAGAGATCAAAGACCTCGACAAGAGAAAGACGGCCAGAGAAGGGTATCTATTCGCGCATCCATATATGGGGCATCTTGTCATAAGATATGTTGTATTGCCGAATCTAAAGGTACGGGTCCGTGAGCAAGACGGTTCGATCACCGAACGCACGATAAAGACCGCCGTGGCGCAGAAGATGGTCCCGGTGTTTCTGAAAGGGGGCATGTTTGATAATGAGCTCAACGAGAGGAGATACGAAGGCATCCTCGCGGGAGCGATCGAAAGAGGCGACCTTGAGACGTCGAAGCTTCTGATGGACGAATATCTCATAAGCATCCGCTCCCTTTTTAATAGGGGCGGCTTTGAATGGGATATCAAGAGTTCGAATTACGGATACGATCCTTCGGTCGGACACATAGGCGCGCTTGATATGGGCGCCGCGTCCCCCGTGCACGAGGTTACGGCAAAGGAGGGGAGGATATTCCTCTATAACATATTATTGACAAGAAAGGAGATCTTTGAATGGGCAAAGGCGGTGCTTGACGAAGAAAGAGCGCAGCTTCTGGCCGACTATTATGCGGAAAGCGTACGGAAAATCTTCAGTGCCTATAATTACGACATTGACATAAGCGGAAAGGTACTCATGACTGACTTAGATATCTACCAGAAAGTGCGCGACATAGAAGAAGAAGGAGGAGACGATTTCTCCGAAGTGATCAGATGGAACCTGTCAACGCAGAAACCGGAAGGCCTGCCCGTCCATTACACAGGTTCATCGAAAACGCGCAGGGCCGCTATTCGATATCTTACGGATTATCTCCGTACAAAAGGAATGCCGATAGAAGAATTAGAGTTGATATTTGCCGCCCACGGCTTCAGGGAGGTGATGTCGGAATACGAGACATCGCAGAACGTATCCGCGCCATACCTGCCGGATACGATGTATTTTCACCCCATTGAGAGAGGCGGTTATGTAGGGGTAAAGGTCCGGAAGATAGACGATAACCCTAGAGCGGGACAGGTGCTGGAAATGAATCAGTACAAAGGTACTCGACTTTCCGGCCAGGACGTGCGGACGATCCAAAAATCCATGGTCAAAGAGCTCCTTCATTTTTATGACCATACGCAGCTTGTATATGATACCATTGCCCGGGAATTCGGGCTTAACAGGGATATATCCGCCGATAATAAACTCGCTCTCTTCGGTGAATTTTCGAAAATAAATCCCGATAAGTTAAGCGAAAAACAGAAACAGATACTTGGCTCAATGCTTGCCATTGATGATTTCAACAGCCTCGCCGTAAGAATGTCCATCGCGTTTGACAAACTGCGGGAGACCCGGAGATACCCATTCAGGATCGACCTCAACAACTTTACAGTGGAAAGGAAAGACGGAGTATTCAGGGCGCATCTTGTAAGTTTCGGCAGTCTTGTCAGGAAGTCGCGGGAGAATGAAATAATTGATTGCATGAAAGAGAAGCTGGATATACCGTATGAGGTCGTGGCGGAAGCGATCATAGAGGAAAAAGGGGAATATCAGGCGGCGCTATTCTTCGAGAAGGTATACTTCCAGGAACGCAGTAGCACACCTCTAAAGGCGTTTATTGACAAAATACTTGACGATCTTTACGCAACTCCAGGAAGGATGGTCTCAGGGCTTTTTGGAAGGCCTGTCCATCGTCTCGAAAGCGCAAAATACGCAAAACTGGTTGCCGACAAAAAGCGTCTTGCGGGTATCGACGCCGTAATCTCTGATTTCGACGGAGTAGACAGAGACCACAGCGAGGAAGTGGTATCCGCCGAAATTATAAGCGCCAAACAAGCGCTTTCGGAAAGAGGAGTCACAAATATTACGTTGACCGGTTGCCCGTTGGATCTTTTAGAGAGACGGTTGGAAGGCGTTAGATTAGCAAAAGAGATAGCGAGTGAAGGCAACCCCTATATAGCTATAACAGGCACAGGTTCAAGGGCGTATAGCATAGACAATACGGGAAAAAGAGAAGAAGTTTCCGGCTTTGAGGTAACCGAAATTAAAGACAGAAACGCCATTGAAGCCTTGAATATAGCTATAAGAAAGGCCATAAAAGAAGCTGCAAAGGAAGCACATATTACAGATGAAGAGCTTAGAGCTATAGATTACCGTGTAGTGCCTGAAGGTATTACCGCGATACTTTCTCACAGCCCGAAATTACTCGAAATAAGATATCTTATTGCCGCGATAGTCCGCGAAAAATTAAGAGCGCTTGAAGCCCGAGGAGCGATACCGAATGGCTTGTCCGTGGCGCCTTCGGCACATGCCGTAGATATCAGAGCGACTTCAAAAGATAAAGGAATAATACAGATAATTAAATTAAAGAGATTAAAAAGGGTCGTCATAATAGGTGATATGGTGGGAACAAAAAGAGATCCCGGAAATGACAGAGGTATGTTTACCGTTACGCAGAAAGATCTGCGGGAAGCCGGCATCGATTGGGAAGTAGATATTATAAAGCTATATGTAGGACGGGAAAAGAATCCGGAATTACCAAGAGATGTTATTATTGTTCCCCAGGGCAAAAGGGAGACAGGACCCGCGCTTAATTTCTACAATGCTATAATCAGCGCGAAAGATACTTACACCGCCTCCATCGTCGTCGGAATAGTAGGAGTACCGGAGAATATAGTAAACGCCGTAAAAGTCGGCGGCATCAAACTCGTGGACTTAGGAGGCGTCGCCGAAGCCGAAAGGATGGAAAAGCTCGAGG
>MHFD01000036.1:25845-26369 GCA_001804045.1 Omnitrophica bacterium RBG_13_46_9 | reverse complement strand
CCTCAGCAAAAGATTAAAAAATATGGGAAGGAGCTTACAGCACAGCTTGAGGGATTAATGACGGCGGAGAACGAACGTTTTTTTAATCTTTTGCTGAGGGAGATCCTGAGTTAATGAGAATTCTGTTAATTATGACGTAATTTTCTTATCACTTGAATCTGATTATTCTTCTTTTTACATTAATCATGTTAAGGGAATCATTGTAAGGGATCCATTTCTATTTTTCTCTGTTACTGTGGAGGTAATTATGAGAATATTTCGGTTTTTAATCGCCTGTACGATCCTGGGAGCAATGTCGTTATCCGCTCAAGAGCCTCTAATCAATAAATATTCGTCCCCATCAAAGAACCTATCCGAAATAAATGTCAGCTTCGCCCGGTATACGCTGCAAGGCTACAATCTTAGGTGTTGGATAAGCAACCAGATGACATTGGGTCTGCAGGCATCTGATAATAGTTCTTCGAGTTGTTATCATCTTGGCGTTGAATTCCCATTAGGAAATTGTGTTGAGCATCTCTATGGCG
>MHFD01000036.1:24365-25642 GCA_001804045.1 Omnitrophica bacterium RBG_13_46_9 | reverse complement strand
CGCAGGAACTGGAATCCCTTACGGAAAATATCGCCGAGCGAAGGAAGCAAAATCTGGAGTTGGTTAGATTAAGATACGAAGGTGGCAGAGAGCACAAAGGAGCGCTTTTGACTGCCGAGGCCGATAGAGCCCAAGCTGAATTTGAGATAGAGCAGGCTAATAGAAGCATCGTACTGGCGCAGAGAGAACTATCCAAAGGACTCGGCCTTAGCGAACTTAGGCTGGTGGAGGCAAGGGGAGAATTTTTTCTGAAAGAAAATTATGATATCAAGCCAAATATGGATTATCTTGCCGAAACAACCCCCTTCCTGCGGCAGTTAATAGCCAAGAAAGAAGCCGCGCGGTATAACCTTAATTCCAGAGAAGCCGACTTTTTACCCAAGGTTTATATCGATGGATCTTTAGGCAGGACAGATGATAATTGGCCGCCCAGGAACGATGGTAATTGGTCAGCGGGCTTTTCAGTGTCGTTACCGTTATTCGAAGGAGGCAGCCGCATCGCCGAGGCATCAAAAGCGAGGTCACAATGGAATCAGGCAAAGTCAGATGAGCGAAGCGGAAAAGATAGCGTATTGGTTACCCTGGAAAGGACCTGGAAGAATCTCTGCGATGCAATAACAAATGTCGCAGTGCAAAAGAAATTTTTTGAGGCGGCGGAAGAACGCGCAAAAATAACAAGGGCCCAGTATTCAACCGGACTCGCCTCGTTCAATGACTGGGTAATTATAGAGGATAATCTCGTGAAATACCAAAAAGCCTATCTGAATGCGCAGGCGGATATGCTGCTTGCCGAGGCCTATTGGATCCAAGCATTAGGAGGAACGTTGGAGTATGGCAAGGAATAAGTACAAAATCATTGTTTTGATTATAGGTCTATTGGTGGCTCTGTTAATGGCCTATATGACATTAGGTAAACAAAAAGACACAGGCTCTAAAACCGTGGTTATGCATCCTGTCATGGGAGATGTAATGTTAACCGTGGTTACCACAGGCGTTGTCGAGCCTCAGAACCGGTTACAGATCAAGCCCTCTATCGGCGGACGTATTGAAAAAATTTTATTTAGAGAGGGCGATCGTGTCAAAACAGGCGATATCTTGGCATGGATGAGTTCAACGGAAAGGGCCGCGCTCGTTGACGCAGCGCGTTCGCAGGGGGATGAGGTTTTGCGATATTGGGAAGAAGTTTATAAGAAGACCCCGATTATTTCCCCTATTGACGGTGAGGTCATAGTCCGTTCTGTTGAGCCCGGGCAGACCGTGACAACGTCCGATGCTAT
>MHFD01000036.1:15672-24193 GCA_001804045.1 Omnitrophica bacterium RBG_13_46_9 | reverse complement strand
TTGAAAAACGTTTCCCTCGCCATCACACAGGGTGAGTTTTTGGCTATAATGGGACCTTCCGGTTCCGGAAAATCCACGCTTCTTCACATGCTGGGGTTTTTGGATCGCCCGGACAAGGGGTCATACAGCATTTTCGGGACCGATATTTCGCGCCTCTCCGACGATCAATTAGCCCACCTTAGGAACAGGTTTGTAAGTTTTGTGTTTCAGCAGTTCCATCTGCTCCGCAGGACCAGCGCCCTGGAAAATGTAGAGTTGCCGCTTATCTATGCCGGTAAAAGAACATTTCTTAAAAAGGCAGCCGAAAAACTGGAATCTGTAGGTCTTGCCAGGCGGGCAAAACACATGCCGAGCGAGTTATCAGGAGGCGAACAGCAGAGGGTCGCGATCGCTCGTGCCCTGGTCAATGACCCGATGATAATCTTTGCCGATGAGCCAACCGGAAACCTGGATACGAAAAGCGAAGAAGAAATAATCAAGATCCTTAAAGGCCTGAACGAACAAGGCAAGACCATTATAATGGTCACCCATGAAAAGGAAATAGCGGAGCACGCAAAAAGGATCATAGTGATGCGTGACGGTGAGATTGTTTCGGACGAAAGCAAAGATAAAAAGAAATTTTCCGCGCAGGGCGACGTTTCGGTCCAAAAAATACTTGCCGAACCCCAATCCTATTTCGGCAAAGTAGAGTTGACGGGGCATATTCATCAGTCGTTCAGAGCGATCCTTTCAAATAAAGTCAGGTCACTTCTTTCAATGCTTGGTATTCTGTTTGGCGTCGCCGCTGTTATATCGATGCTCGCGCTTGGCCAGGGCGCCAAGCAATCCATGGAGGAGCGGATTAAAACACTCGGCTCTAACCTTCTATCGATACGTGGTGGTTCGGCAAGACTTAGAGGCGTGGCTCGCGCCGCAGGCTCCGTAACGCGCTTTACGCCCGGCGACATTGATGCCATCAGAGACCTGATGCCTTTGGTAAAAAGCGTCAGCGGTTACGCAAACGGAAGCGGACAGGTTGTATTTAAAAATGAGAACTGGAATACAAACGTTGAGGGCGTAGGGTACGATTACGCCCAGATGCGCGCTACTGTGCCTGAAATAGGTAGATGGTTTACCCAGGATGAGGTGGCGAGGCGCGATAAAGTAGTCATATTGGGATTAACTGTGGCAGAAAAACTTTTTGGGAATAAAAACCCGGTAGGCGAGACAATAAAGATAAACCGCATAAATTTTAAAGTAATCGGAATTGCCCCGCAAAAAGGATCCGGGGGCTGGCATGATCAGGACGACGTTGTCTATATACCCGCGACAACGGCTATGTACAGGATATTGGGCAAAGATTACTTCGATGGCATTTACGTCGAGGTGGCCGATGTCGAATCGATGGAAGAGGCACAGGAAAAAATCAGGCAGATTATAGTGAATAGGCATCACATATATAAAAACAGCGAGGATTATTTTAATATGCGCAATATGAGCGAGATCCAGGAAATGTTGAGCAGTACAACACGGACCATGAGTATTCTCTTAGGCTGCATCGCGGCTATATCTCTTTTGGTCGGCGGCATCGGAATCATGAATATTATGCTTGTTTCCGTGACCGAGCGCACGCGTGAAATAGGGTTGCGCAAGGCGATAGGGGCCCGGGCCAAGGATATTATGACGCAATTTCTCATTGAGTCGGTTGTAATGACGTTAACCGGCGGCATAATGGGCATTTTACTCGGTGTTGTAGCATCCATATCATTGTCATTATTGGCCGGATGGGCCACCAGAGTCACCATTTCAAATATTATCCTGGCCACGGGATTTTCGATCGCGGTCGGCATGTTTTTCGGCCTCTGGCCGGCAAAGAAAGCGTCACAGCTTGACCCGATAGAAGCGCTTAGGTATGAATAAAAATCTTGGCAACGGTTTTTCTGTTGTTATGCTTGTTTATAATGAAGCGTGTATTATCGAAAAGATAGTAAGAGACTTTTATGAGAAAGTCATCAAAAAAATGCGTAATGCAAAATTTATAATAGCGGAGGATGGGAGCACGGATGGCACAAAAGAAATATTGAACGAGCTAAAGAATAAGATACCGTTTACGTTGGTCAGCAGCAAGGAACGGAAAGGCTATACGAGAGCTTTTAAGGATGCCCTGCATATGGTTGACACCGAACTCGTATTTTTTAGCGATTCCGACGGACAGCATGAACCGGCGGATATGTTCAAACTGCTGAAGGAGACGGATGAGTGCGATATCGTAAGCGGGTATAAGCTTCCGCGGCGGGACCCCATACACAGGGTTATCATTTCGAAAGCATACAACAGCCTTATTTATCTATTGTTTGGGCTTAAGATGAAAGACATCAATTCCGGGTTTAAATTGATAAAAAAGAAAGTAATTGACGATATTTTGGACGAGGTGGTAGAGTTCAAATACTGTGTGATGTCTGAATTTGTTTTAAAGGCGTATCTCGCGGGTTATAAAATCAAGGAAGTTCCCGTATGCCACTATCCAAGGAGATCCGGTCAAACAGCTATATTTACGACGCGGAAACTCCCATCGATTATTATCGGCCTGATAAAGAGTCTCCTGAAGATAAGATTTTACCGTTTAAAGAGAGAGAAAATATGGAAATAGCGATATTGGGCGCAGGGCTTGCGGGATTGGAGCTTGGCAGAAGAATAAAAGAATCCGGAAAAGATTTTTTTATGCTTGAGAAAGAAAACCAGATAGGCGGGCTCTGCAGGACCAATAAGACAGGAGAATATTACTGGGATTTTGCGGTTCACGCTATGTATAGCCGCCACAAGGACATAATGGATTATTTTTATTCCCTGCCGCTTGTTTATGAATACCTAAATAGAAACGTGAAAATATTTCATACAGGTAGCGATGGAAAAAGATATATCATCGATTATCCGTTTGAAATAGGAATTAAAAACATGCCGTTAAAAGATAAACTTGAGTGCGTTAAAGGGTATATCGCCGCCCAAAGGAAAAGAAAGAAAAAGCATACGCATTTAAAGGACTGGGTCGACAATAGCTTAGGGGCGGGGATAGCGAAACATTTCATGATACCCTATAATAAAAAAATATGGAATTGCGGATTATCCGATATATCCGATAAGCTCGTAACTACTAAAATAGATCCAAATTCAACAATTGATTTTATATTATCTATCCTTGGAAAAAAAGTCATAGGCAGGGAGTATCAGGCTAAATTTCTTTATCCGAAACAGGGCATACAAAAGCTGATAGACTATACCGCACGAGATATCAAAGATGATATAATGATAAACGCGGATGTGAAAAAGCTTATTAGATCTCGGAAGAAATGGGTTATTATGGCGGGTAAGGGAATGGAAAAAAAAGCGGATCTTGTAATTTCAACGATTCCGCTGCCTGAACTTCTGAAAAAAATAGAGATAGCCGGACTAAAGAAAAAGTATGACGTATTCAGGTGGAATAATACTTTTTTTGTCATGGTAGGCCTAAAAAAGGAATATAATTTTAAATTGATCAAAGATTGCCAGTGGGTATTTTTCAAAGAAAGGGAGGTATTTTACCGTATTACCTTGATGCATAATTTTAGTTCCGAGTATATGCCGTCCCTTGTCGCCGAGATAACTCAAAAAGGCGATATTCTCGAAAAAAGCAAAAGAAATATCAAGGATCTTGTTGTAAGAGACCTTATTAGACTGGGTATCATAGGTTCGGCGAGCCAGATTGCGAGGACAGATATAAAACTGGTAAAGTATACCTATCCCATCCCCACAGTAGGCCTTGGGCGTGTCAAGGAGAACGTGAGCAATGTCCTAAAAAGTAACAATATATTTCTATGCGGGAGGAACGGGAATTGGGATTATATAAATATGGATGGAGTCATCCTGAACGCACAAAAATTCGTCGCCGAGAACCTCTGATCGCTGTTACTGTTTTTAGATGCAGGTGGAAATGCTAAGAGGCCCAATGTTGCAAGGACGTTACTCAGAAAATAGAGTGGCGACCCTTCTCATACTGATTATATTTTTTTGCATAATACTCTCCTTGGCTGCCTATATTTTATTTGGCCATAACATTATAAGGGCTATGTATGATGGCAAATCATCGGGGTTTTTAAACAGTATCGTTGAGAAGCCTATAAGGCATCCGGTGGAGTATTACATTGAAAAAGGAGATGAACTCTTTGCCGTTTATATAATCCCGCTTGTTATATCATCTGTCTTTTTTGTCTTCTTCAGATTGTTTTTACGCTTGAACTTACCGGACTTGCTTATCGCTTTGCCAATCACGATGTTTTCCAGCGCATCGATTATATATAGGACCCTCTTATCACCGGCTTTTATGTGGAATTCCAGGCGTCTGGCTTGGGTATTCTCAATCGCGTATGGCTACAAGTTATATTACGGACCGCACAGCGGCCCTGTATTGCCCACGATATATGGACCTATGGCGGCCCTGGTATATTTACCCGCAACGCTTGTAAATAACCCAGTATACGCAGTAATTCTCGGTTCATGCATAAGCGCATGTTTTTACTTCATCCCGATGTTCTGGCTGCATGCGCGTAATAATTTGTCAGATCCTAAAAGATCGCTATTTGCGCTCTTAGCTTTTGCCTGTTTTTGTTTATCCACATTTAATTCTAAAACGCTTTCATACTCTGCTTTCGCAATACACGCAGATGCGCCTGCGTTAGGGCTTTGCGCTGCCGCATGCGCCATTCTGTATTTTCGGAAACAGAGAGAAAATATCACTCCTCTTTTTTTGTCAGCGATATTTTCGGTGCTTACGGTCTTTACAAAGCAGATTTTTGCTCCGATCTTGCTGGCGTTGCCGTTCTATGTTCTTCTGGCAGACGGTTATAGATGCTCCAAACGTTATCTATTATGTATATCTCTTTCGTTATTTTTTATATCAATACCTTTTCTTATATTTCTTAACGCCAAAGACATGATATTTAATATGTTCATAAATCCGATTCACCACCCATGGCGATTTCCGGACAAGACGTACGCCTTATGCGCTGCTTCAAAATTATTGATAGATAGAAGTATTTTGTTAATAGCTGTGTTGATCTTTTATTATTTCTTTCGGTCACTGTCTGTCTCCGGCGCAACCGATAAAAAAAAGTTATGGCTCGGCTCCAGTCCGTGGGTGATGCTGGCGATAGTAGGTTTCTTTATGATACCGACATCGTTACTCGGCAGGGTAAAAGTAGGAAGCGGCGTCAATACGCTAAGTCCCGCTGTCTATTTTCTTTCGGGCGCAGTCACCCTTGTATTTATAGAGTTTCTTTCCGATCTATCGTCTTGCCACTCACGGCTTACGCAGATGGTCACGAAAACCGTTCTTATCGCATTTATTATGCTAAAATTGTTTTCGAAAGCTTATTTTTATCCTATTTCAGATACGCTGGATAAGATAGAGTTAGCAAAAGAAAGGCTGAAACTGGAATATGGTTTCGCAAAAAAACATCCCGGTGAGGTATATTTTCCGGACGACCCACTAGTCCATTTGCTCATAGAAGGCAAGCTATACCATAATGTTTACGATGTATGGGAAAGGCAGTTAGCCGGTTTTAAGATTAGCAGAGAACACTTTCGCGCGCACATACCGCGCGATTGCCGCTGGATCGCGTTTTGCCGTTATAAAGGACAAAAAATTTCCTACACAATTGGCTATCTTCCGGAATTTTCCAAATCGGTAGAAATTGAAGAGTTGAGCAATTATTCCGTTTATGAGCGAAAATAATGTTTTTTGTAAAAGAATCAACAAAGTCCAAGAATATCAAGTTTTTCAATAACTATATTAATGTCAAATTTATATGTCTTCATGCAAGAATTCCGGGTGTAAGCCTGTAGGCGTCCGCCAGAGATCATGGCGTGATATCGCCATTGCGTATCGGAGGTTCCCGGGCTTGCCGGGAGGCAGGCGGATCCGCCAAAGTGAAGCATAGGCGTGTTTTTTTTGAGGTATCAAACCTTGTGGTTCCATTTTTTTAACCGTCCCTTTATGCCTGCCATGCAAAGCGAGGTCATGCAAAAATGTTTGTAGCTGTCCCGCTTGTGTGCTTTATTTTTATGTTTTTGATCATTTATATGTCATCATGGAAAAGCTGCGCCACAGTAAGTCTGCGCCATTCATTCCTAGTGTCTTCCATCGCGTATGGGGTCATGATTACCATTTTTGTCGAGTCCTTGAGTTTTTTCAACCTAATTATATTTAACTGGGTGCTGGCACTGTGGGGGATATCCTGTTTTGCGCTGGCTTTTATCTCTTGTGTGCTTATATTCAGGATAAGGCCGAAAATCTCTTTCAAAGCAATAAAAATCTCATTCTTTGAAAAATTCTGTTATCTGGCGGTGATTTTTATAATCTTTGTAATAGCGATAATCGCATTTTTGTCACCGCCAAATAGCTGGGATACCATGGTCTATCATATGAGCAGGGTGATGCACTGGATCCAAAATCACAATGTCAGTTTCTACCCCACGCATATATTGAGGCAACTGCATCAGAATCCATGGGCAGAGTTTGCTATCATGAACCTGCAGGTTTTAAGCGGCGGGGATATCTTCGCAAACATTGTTCAGTGGTTTAGCATGTTTGGCAGCATGATCGGTGTTTCGCTCGTAGCAAAACAACTTGGCGCTGGCAGGAAAGGCCAGATATTTTCCGCGGTCATAGCCGCCTCCATACCCGAAGGCATACTTCAGGCTTCGAGCACGCAGAATGATTATGTCGCTTCTTTTTGGTTGGTCTGTTTTGTCTATTTTATCATGCTGTTAAAAAACCGACCGACCTTAGCGCATTCATTGGCCGCCGGCGCCGGTCTCGGTCTTGCCGTGTTGACAAAAAGCACAAACTACGTATACGCGTTTCCTTTCCTGCTATGGCTGTTCATTCCGGGATTTAAAAACCCGGGCAATGGCCTTTTATGGAAAAAAGTCTTTATGATACTGGCTGTTGCGTTAATCCTTAATCTAGGCCATTATTACCGTAATCTCAGTCTTTACGGAAGCCCTTTGGGGCCGTGCCGGGAAAGTGAATCCTATACATATGTAAATGATTTATTTACCGTTAATTCCATTACATCAAACTTAATCCGCAATATAAGCCTGCATATCGGCACTCCCATTAAAAAGATAAATCACCTTAGTGAAAAAGCGGTAATGCTCGCGCATAAATTCCTTGCTATCGATGTGAATGACCCGCGTACGACATGGCACTTATCAAAATTTAATATAAATGGCCCTAGTCTGTACGAAGGCGATGCCGGTAATCCGCTTCACCTGGCCATCATCATCCTGTGCGTCATCATATCCTTTAAAACACGCTACAAGGTAAGGCCGATTATTGCCGGTTATGCCGGCGCGCTTTTGTCCGCGTTCGTATTGTTTTGTCTATTTCTTAAATGGCAACCCTGGCACAGCCGTTTGCATCTGCCTATTTTTGTGCTGTGGTCTCCGTTCATGGGACTGGTGCTTTCCGAAAACGTAAATGAAAGGGTTTTGAAAGCGATTATCATCGCTTTTATAGTATTTTCCATACCTTGGCTTTTCGCAAATGGATTGCGCCCATTTTTCGGCAATAAAAGCGTTTTTTCCGTAAAACGGATCGACCGGTATTTTGTAAATCGGCCATCCATCAAGAATAAGTACCTTAAGGCCGCGGAAAAGATAAAATTCGGCGTGGGGCGAAATGTCGGTTTATATTTAGGAATAGATGATTGGGAATATCCTTTTTGGGTTCTTCTAAAAAGCGGCGAAGGTCCGCCGATCAGGATCGAACATATCGATGTAACAAATGCGTCCTCCGCTATGTATAAAAAATATCCTTTTAACGCCTTTGTCCCATCCGATGTGATCTATGTCCATCGTGAATCGGGTAGATTATGTGTAGAATGCTTTTCTTATCAGAAATATTTGTCTATGCGCACGGGAGACAAAATGCATGAGTAACCGCTGCGGTT
The DNA here is from genome assembly GCA_001804045.1 of Omnitrophica bacterium RBG_13_46_9. Taxonomy (GTDB): domain Bacteria; phylum Omnitrophota; class Gorgyraeia; order JABMRN01; family RBG-13-46-9; genus RBG-13-46-9. The sequence goes on along the minus strand of MHFD01000036.1, from coordinate 16,226 downwards.
ATAGAGAGCCGGTTTATGAAAAAATCCAGGTATTTTTACACCCGCATGTCAGTACGGCTGTCGGTTACGCCGGTCGGAAGTGGTGCCGGACATTTTTAGGAGATTTAAGCTGAAAAGAAATTTTACAGCGGTTACTGATAAGAGAAAGGATATTTAAATGGGTAAGGGGCTTGATAAAAAACGGCTTGAGGCACGGAACGGGGATGGGCTAAAAAATATCGTTCTTTTGGCCGCGAGAAGGAGAGGTCAGACAGGCCTCAATAAGTGTTCGATTCTGCTGCATTGTCACAAAGAGCCATTTGTTCTGCCGGATTCTCGCGTCTTGATTTAAGCTATTCATGAAAAATATAGAAAGCGCCGTTAAAACAACATATAAAATATTTATTGCCGGTGCGATATCTTTTGTTTTTTTGGAACAAGCTGTCAGATTTGTTCTGTTTGGTTTTGACAGTTTTAATTATTTTAAAGTCAACAGCTTTAATACGCTTGGCCATTCAGGATTGATAAAGCCATCGCCCTACCTTGAAATTGGCTATGAATTGAAGCCTAATCTG
>MHFD01000036.1:12489-15634 GCA_001804045.1 Omnitrophica bacterium RBG_13_46_9 | reverse complement strand
TCAAGGGTTGCGGGATAAAGAATATGCCATTGCAAAACCGCAAAACACATTTAGGATAGCCGTGCTGGGGGATTCGTTTGTTATGGCTTCGGGGATAACTATCGAAGACGCCTTTCATACCGTACTAGAGGACCGTCTCAATGCGGAATCTCCCGGCATTTCCTATGAAGTCATAAATTTCGGAGTCGCCGGTTATGACCCAAGACAGTATCTGATGGTTATAAAATATAAAGTTCTTGAATATAAACCGGACATCGTGCTGTTTTGCCTAAGTAAACCATTTGAAATATTCTATGAGGGAAAACGCTTTAAAAAAACCTATAAAGTTAAATCAAAAACATACCCATTTTTTCAATCTTTTTTTCTGAAAATGGCTAAAAGGAACGCAATCATTTATTGTATCAGTAAAAAATATTTAGTAAATGGCAAAAAGAATAAATCAAAAAATATGTCTAGGCTCGAAAGGATACAGAAAACAGAAGATGTTTTTTCAGAGTTAAGCAGGATCGGCAAAATAGAAAAAATACCCATCTGCATTATTGTATTGCGGCACTACTATGGCCGGCAGGCGGATATTAACAGACTAAAGAAGCTCGCATCAAAATACGATTTATACGCTATAGATACTAGCTCGGCATTCAAAAATACCGTAAGGTCGGCATATCACATATATAAGTTGGATGCACACCCGAATGCCAAGGCAAATGAAATATTCGCGAGAGTCATACATTCTTACTTAAAAGCACATAAGCTATTGGGCAATAACTTATAGATTATAGAAATAAAATATACCATATCAAGCAGGCGAAAACGGGGGTTGTATTCCCCCGGGATGAGGTGGTACATATTCTATTTGTTCTCGTGGGTTCCAGCGTTGAACGGGTTCTGCACCTGAAGATTTTAGCTGCTATTGCCCAGATTGTACAAAATCCGGAGTTTGACAAGAAGTGGCTTGAGGTACGAAGCGAGGACGAACTGAAAAATATCATTCTTCTGGCAGATAGAAGAAGAGGGTAGGCCTGCCTCAATAAGCGTTCATCGAGCCGAGCAAGAGCCGTGCTGCCGGAACCTTTGCTGCCTTGCCTTGGCCTATGCGTTAAGGACTCTCGTGTCTATTAAAAAACAGGTTTTTGTTAATTTTATCCTGCTGGTATCAGCGATTATTTACGCCATATTTATTGCAGAAATTTTATGCAGGGTCTTATATGTCAAAGAGCCGACTGTCGAGGAAAGGGGCGGCGAGTATGACCGACTACTGGGGTGGAGGCAAAAGCCCAATAGCAGCAAGTTTAATAAGACAGAAGAATATTCTGTCAAAGCTTCTTTCAATTCAAAAGGAATCCGCGGCCCCGAATATTCTTATGAAAAGGATAAAGATGAGTTTCGCATACTGATACTGGGGGATTCGTTCGCAGAGGGGTATGGGGTCAAATTCCATGACCTTTTTTCAGAAGTTTTAAAATCCGACCTGAACGATAGATTGAAGCATGCCGCGGTTAAATGCGAGGTAATTAACAGCGGCGTATCCGGATATAGCACGGATCAGGAATTATTATATTTCCAAACCGAAGGGAAGAAATATAACCCTGATTTAACGCTTTTGATGTTTTATAGTAATGATATCGTATACAATAACAGATCTCATTACGAACACGGGTATAGTAAACCGCTCTTTGAGCTTGTGGGTAAAGAGCTTATTCTGAAAAAGATCCCGGGCCAAAAACCGCTTGAAACCATGAGTAAAAAATCTGTAAATACCAAATCGGCGTATATTTTAGAAACTATTAAAGATTGGCTGGGACGTCACTCCAGGCTATATAATTTGGTTTCTGCCCGGATTAGCGTCGGCTGGAAGCATGAAGTTTTAATATGGTTACGTTCTGCAGAAAGGCCGCAAAAACAGAAGTCGCAATCAAATTCACGAGGAGAAGACGCCGGACAGGCAGCATATAAGGACGCGATAACCGAATCCTGGCGAATAACAGGAGCGATAATAAATAAATTAAAAGAAGAAACATCCGCGATTAATAGTAAGCTCCTGGTATTCTATGTCCCGAGACGCGTTGACATATATTCTTACGACCGGTATGCAATAAGAAAGAAAGAGGCAATTTTTACGAAAGATTGGTATAAGCGCACGGCGAATGTGGTTCTGGGCGGCATTTGCAAAGAAAATAGCATTGACTTTATTGACCCGACGGAAAAATTTAGGGCCGAAGCCAGGAAACTCATGGCAAAAGGCATTGAGTTATATTATTTGAGAGATCATCATTGGAATGCCAAGGGTAACAGGTTAGCCGGCCTGGTTCTGAGCGATTTCATTTATCATAACTATTTAAATGGCGAAAACTGACAGATGAAGATTACGGTATTTTTGTTGATTCTGTGCGCCGCTGCGCAAATCCCGGGTTATCTCCTATGCGCTAAAGGAGATAGCCGAGGATGCTCTTGCCTGTACCGGGACAGGGGACGGCGGTCTCGAGAAAGAAGCGGAGAGCCTCGGCATACCGGCAGATGAAACCGCACGATATGTGTCCGGCATGAAACAGCTTAACCGGGACTATAACGATGGTCGACTGACCTGGACAGAGTACATTATGGCGAAGAGGAGGTTTATAGAAGGTTTGAAATAGCCGGTTTTCCAGTGTGTATTCATCTGTCATCCTGCGCACCTAGCGAGACAAAATGGAATATCCGGCTTAAAGTGGCAGCCGCAAAGAATAACGCCGGGACGGAAGTCCAAAAATAATATGGCTATGACAAAAAGGATTCTGGTAGTTGATGATGAAAAGGATTGCTGCGCGCTCATCAGCGATTATTTGACAGGACGCGGATATTCCGTAGATATCGCTTACGACGGTTTTCAGGCAAAGGACCTGGTGAATAATAATAAATATGATTGCATATTTTTTGACTGTAATATGCCGGAATTGACAGGCATTGAACTGATCGAGATACTGGATAAGAAAAATCCCGACGCTAAAAAGATCATGATCTCCGGGTACGAGGGCATTGACGAAAGATTCGCAAAACAGACAGGTGTTGATATGTTTTTAAGTAAACCCATTGTCCTGAAAGACCTGGAAAGATCGATCGGAATATGAAATCAGCTATTTCTGATATTTTTCTATATCTTGAAAATCCC
>MHFD01000036.1:10351-12426 GCA_001804045.1 Omnitrophica bacterium RBG_13_46_9 | reverse complement strand
CTTCCAATAGTTTTAAAGAATAAGCATCTTTCTCTTTTTTGAATTTTTCCTCATCGATCTTCCCGGATTCGAGTATCCCGAATATGATAATGCCGTCTTTTATTTCGATCGGATTGGATATCTGATTTGGTTCTGTGAAAGTAAGATAGATATCTATCAGAAGGCCGCCCTCACCTACCCCTTCTATATAATCCGATCTTGAGATTAGCGAAGTCTCTATAGTGCTTAGGCCAAGTGTTGCGGCCGCAGCTTCAAATGTCGCGTTGTCTTTTTCCATCACATCCAGGATTTTCTCATATATAGATAGCGCGTATTGACGCGATAAAGATTTTATTTTCTTTTTAGCAAGGTATGTTCGGATGTTATCCCTGACATCCTCGAAATTCGCGATACCGTATAGCGGTTCTTTCCCGCTTGCCGGCAGCATAAATTCGAGCTTATGTTCCTCGTAATAGTCTTTTATCATTTCATCATCCACGTCTGCATTGCCCGAAAAATCCTCGTCCAGTATGTGAATATACGATATTTTAATCTTTTCGTTACCCCTCCTGTATTCGCGTAATATCTCTTCTTCGGATACCGTTACGTCTTTTGAGAGAATCTCCTTCAGTTTTTGGATTGTAATGTTTCCTCTTATGATTTCTTCGAAATTCCTGGGGTTGATCCCGATACCGTATCTCAAAACGTATTCGTAACGTCCCGGATCGAACCCAGTGCCTTTTAAGAATATAGGATGTGAGCGTATATAACCTATTATCTCTTTGTCGGATGTCTGTATATTATATTTTTCGGCTTCTTTAAGGAGCACCAGCCTCTTCCAGCCAAGCGCGGTAAGAAGCGGTTTATTTTTTAAAAGACTGTCGAGCACTTCAGGCTGATTAAAATAGTTTAACATCATCTGACTCTTTATGCCTACCACGCTTTCGGATAGTTCATTGAAAGGTATCTTTTTATCATCTATAGTACCGACAAAAGCCGATCTCTCGTCTCTTGAGCGCCATATGCTTTTCATTTCCAATAAAACGAAAGCGGAAGGTATTAATATGGCAAGCCACCAGAATATGGTTTTTGTTATACGCTTCTGTCTAAAAAATTTTAACATGGATGTAATAGGTTTTCCCGGTATCTTCTGTCTTCCGACTTTTTATTATATCATATATTACCGGTAGTTATGAATAAAAAATTTTATACGAAATTTTTGGACAATATGATGTATTTATGATAATATCATTATGGAAAAATAAGACATAAATAGTATGAAACTAATCATAGGTATTCTTATCATCGTAATATCTTCTTTTATGACCGTTTACTCCTACTGCGAGGATTCTACGTTAAAAAAGGAGATTGTTACCTATGATGACGGGAAGAAACTGGCGGAATTTAGCATAAAAGACGGCAAACAAGACGGCGAGGCAATAGTCTATTATGAGGATGGGGCCGTTAAATCCATTACCAATTATCATAACGGAAAAAAAGACGGAATCGAAAAAATATTCTGGCCGGATGGAACTCTGCAGATTTGCAGAAATTTTAATAACGGTAAACTGGAAGGATACATTCAGTATTATAACATTAAAGGCTGGAGGGAACTCGAAGAGCATTATGTGGACGGAAAGCTCGAGGGCGTCACAAGGGGATACTATGAAGATGGCAATGTAAGATTTGAACAGACTTATATAAATAACAAAAAAGAGGGTATAAAAAAAATTTACGACTATGATAATACTATACTGTGCGAGCTTCCTTACAAAGACGGCAAGAGGGAGGGTTTGGCAAGACATTACCACGGCGAAAGACTATCTAAACTCGACAGCCTCTATGTTGAAATGAAGAGAAAAGAGGGCCGGAATTATAAGAAAGGCCAATTGGTAGCTGAGATACAATATCACGACAATAAGAGAGAAGGGGTTGCGCGATATTATCACACAAATGGCAAGGTAAGACTTGAAGTAATGTTCAGAGACAACATACCACAAGGAGGCCGATGGTGGTTTAACGAAAATGGCGCTATCATAGGCAATGCTTTTTATGATGAAAAAGGCAACGTAAGCGGTACGATAGTGTGTTATTAT
>MHFD01000036.1:7645-10310 GCA_001804045.1 Omnitrophica bacterium RBG_13_46_9 | reverse complement strand
AAAACAAAATGGGGTGACCGTGTATTATGATAGAAATGGTAGCATCTCCAGGAAAGAGTCCTATATAGACGGAAAATTAGATGGCACCGTACAGCAGTGCTACCCCGAAGGCCAAGTTTATTTAGAACAGTTCTACAGGAACGGAACGCTGGAAGGGACGGAGCGGTATTTCTATCCGGATGGAAAAGTTAAAATCGAGACACCATACAAAAATGGCTATGTGGACGGAACATGGAAATTTTTTGATAAGGATGGTAAAATTATCGCTGAAGGGACTGTAGATAGAGGAAAGCTTGTCGGTAAATGGAAATTCCGCGAGACCGATTGAATAGATTGAATAGTTGCACAAAATCATTTATGGGACATAGTACGCCATTTACCCATGAACCAGAAAGCCACGCCTGTAAGGGCGCGGATGAATGGCTTTCGGTTCAGGGTTCCGCTCCACCGATAGAGCGGAACCCTGTAAAAAGAGAAGCCACCGCTGTAAGGCGGTGGAGCTTCACCTTTGAAAAGGGCCGTTATAAATGTTTTCTTTAATAGTATTGTATGTAGTTACGATAATATGCAGCATCGTAATAGCGCTGTTGCTTGTCTACTCCGCCAACCTTTCGTCCAAGCCAAAGGAAAGCGCCGATAAGGACAAAGTCGTCCCCAAATATCCAAAGCCTGCCGTTCTGCCTAATCATGATTTCAGGAAGATGTTGTATAACGAGATAAGCGAAGTCGTCGATTCGAGGTCTCACTGCCACAAGATAGCCGAGACCGTGTCGGATATCTTTCGCCGCGAACTGGAGAGGGAGGTAGATTATAATAACACCAAACTAAGCACCAAATACGAAGAGGTGATCAAAGAAAAAGACGCCAGCGAGCAGATAGCATGGAAAAAATATCAAAAGACGCTAGACGACAAGAAGAAAACCGAAGCGGTTATAAGGAGCATAACCGAAGGGCTGCTTGTGATAGATGCCAAAGGCAAGGTCGTTATGATGAACCCTGCCGCCGAAAGTCTCCTGGATGTCTCAAAAAAAGATAAGATCGGAAAATCGATCTTAGAGGATATCAAGGAAACGCAATTACTCTCTTTGTTCAAATCATCGCGGGACAAAGAAGGCATGGCGGTAGAGCTTATAAGCCAGCGCGATGAGACGAAGAAGATATTGCGGGCCTCAAGCGCCGTTATAGAAGACGAAAACGGCCAGACCGTAGGCATGGTTTCCGTTCTCAATGATATTACCAAACAGAAGGAACTGGACCAGCTGAAAGAAAATTTCGTCGCCAACGTCTCTCATGAGTTGCGAACGCCTCTTGTCGCCATTGAAAAATCCATATCTTTGATGATCGATGGAACGACGGGCAAACTTTTGGAAGAACAGGCAGAGCTTCTGTCTATCGCGAAGCGCAATTTAAAAAGATTAAACTTTCTGATCAATGATTTGCTGGAACTTTCCAAGCTCGAAGCAGGAAAGACAAAACTCAGGCGCGAAGCGTCTTCAATCGAAAAAATTATCAACGAAGTCATCGAGAGTCTGGAAACATGGGCAAAGTCGAAGTCTCTTAAAATCGAGAAGGATATCGAAGAAAAATTGCCGGAACTCGAGATAGATCCTAATAGGATAACCCAGGTTCTCAATAATCTGTTAGGCAATTCGATCAAGTTCACTCCAGAAAATGGGACCATTCTTGTAAAGGCTAGGTTGCTTCAAGAAAAACTGGAAGTAGAAGTCAGTGTGCGGGATACAGGCATAGGCATATCTAAGGAAAACCTTTCAACAGTCTTTGATAAATTCTACCAGGCGGGGGAACGGGTCGCGACCGACATAAGCGGAACGGGAATAGGATTGTCGATCGCGAAAGAAATAGTGGAATTACACGGCGGAAAGATTCGGGCGGAGAGCGAAAAAGGTAAGGGGGCGGACTTCATTTTTACGTTACCCGTAAAGCCCTTTAATTCCTTGATAAATTAGGGAGGTTAATACCATGGATAAAGCTATAAAAGTTCTTGTCGTTGATGATGAAGCCGATTTCAGGCAGGTAATGACGGTATGGCTTAAGTCTAAAGGTTATTTGGTTATAACCGCGCCTGACGGCGAACACGCCATCGAAGCGGTGAAAAAAGAAAAACCGGATATCGTTTTTATGGATTTAAGGATGCCGGTTATGGACGGCAGCGATACGATTAAAAAAATCAGACAGTTCGATAAAGATACGCCCATAATAATCATCAGCGCATATCTGGACGATCCTAAGATTAAGGAAGTTAAAACATCGTATATTTCAGGCATATTTAACAAGAGAGATGATTTTGATAAAGGATTAAACCTGCTCGAATGCGTGTTAAGGACGCACAAGAGGTTCAAAGACAGGACATGCAAGTAAAAAAAAATATTTTTTTGATCTTTTCCTTGGGTTTCGTCCTGATCATTAATTTATACGTACGCTCGCTTCCCATCTATTTTCCACAGCTAAAGACCCAGGCCAAAAGTATAATTGAAAACGCGATCCAGCAGGGGACCATGGCCGAGGTATATAAAAAATTCCCGCAATTTTATCCCCTGGCAAAAGACGAGATAAAAAAATCCAAGATGGCCGAGTATAAAAGGTCCAACAAAAAAGCCATAGACGGCCAAATACGGGCTTTGTATCTTAACCTTAAGGATAGGTA
>MHFD01000036.1:6331-7636 GCA_001804045.1 Omnitrophica bacterium RBG_13_46_9 | reverse complement strand
TTCCGGTCAGACATATATTATGGAGCTGGATTGCTGGCATTGGGCAAGATATGTCGATAACATCTTAAAATCGGGGCACCCCGGCGATAAGGTCATAGGCGGTAAGCAATGGGACATGTTTATGCTCGCCCCATTGGGATGGAAAATACTCTGGGATAATTTCCTTTATTATCTCGCGGCATTTTTATACAGGGTTTTTTGCGTATTTCATAAAGTCCGCCTCTTTTCTTTTCTTTTTTATCTCCCCCTCTTTTTTATCACGATATTCATACTCGTCCTGTATGCGGTTTCTTTCCGTTACGGTAAGTATATCAGCGCTATAATCAGCTGTCTATTTGTAGGTTTGACCCCGGTCTTCATACCGCGAAGTTGTGTAGGCTGGTTTGATAAAGATATCTTGAGTGTGCTTTTTCCAGTAGCGATATTCGGCTCGTATATCTCTACTTTAACGGCTCGCTCGTCCAAACAGAGATTTATTTGGATATTTTTCTGTTCATTTTTAGTCGGGTTATTCGCATTTACCTGGACTTTTTGGTGGTTTATCTTTGCCATAATAATATTTTATGAGGTGCTGTCTTTGGCGCATACGTGGTTTTTTAAAATCTATATCAAAAAAGAAAACCTGCAATCGTTACGAGAGCGCCTTTACCTCCTCGTATTTTTTGTTTTTTTTAGTTTTTTATGGACCGTTCTTTTGGCAGGCATCGAACCTGTGGTTGAGCTCTATAATCAGTTGAGGTTGGCGCTTATTTTCAATAAACCTCTTATGGCCTCTATTTGGCCCAACGTCTACTCTACCGTAGGAGAGATGAAGAAAGCAGGCATCAAGGAGATGGCACGCTCAATAGGCGGATTACCAGGTATGTGGTTGATTACGATATCAATGATATGCATGGCAACGCTCTCTGTACGGGCGCTCTTTGATAAAAGATACGAGAGTTTTAAGCGCGCCTCGATAACAATTCTTGTTATATGGTTCGCCGCTATGGTTTTTGCCACGACAAGAGGGGTGAGATTCATCATGTTTTTATCCCCACCGTTGGGCATATCGCTTGGATGGGCATCAAGCGATATATGCGGTTATATAAAAAGTCGGAACAGAATCCTTGGCATCATCGCGGGAGTTATTATTTTGGCCGGATCAGGGACTGTTTTTATTAACAATGGATATAGTGCGGGTAAGAGCTCCTTTCCCCTTATGGATGATAAGTGGTATAAGGTGCTTAATCTTATTAAGGAAAAAGCCCCGGCGGACACGATACTCAACTCATGGTGGGATTTTGGGGATTGGTTCAAGGCGGTGGC
>MHFD01000036.1:5465-6294 GCA_001804045.1 Omnitrophica bacterium RBG_13_46_9 | reverse complement strand
GCGCAGTCTACCCTTTTGAAATTCCTGTCGCCGCTGGCAGCGGAGGAGGTGATGAGGATACTATTCGCGACGCCCTCGACCGCCTGTTTCGTCGTCGACAATTCGATGCCGCTTAAGATAGGCGCGATATCATATCTGGGGAATTGGGATTTTTCCAAGGTGTATATAGCCCAGAATTTCAATAAACAGGAAAGGATCCAGATAATAGAATATCTCAAAAGTTTTGGCAGGGACGAGCAGGAATTGCAGAGGTTCTATCAGGAGGTATTTTTAATATCTACCAAAAACCTGGATGAATGGCTTTCGCATAGGTTACAGTTTTACAGCAACGCGATAGATGGCCATGAGAGGGATGGCATTGTTTACTTTGAAAATGGTTTTGCCTATAATACAAAGGATTATAGCCTGCAGTCTAATAACGGACAGATACCAAGAAGCTTGTTTCTTCAGATGGGCGATAATATCGCAGAACAGATATATCCCAATGCGAATATAGGATGCTCGCTTTTTATTTATCAGATGCAATCGGGTTATAAATTAATCCTGCTTGACCGCGAATTGGGCAGGAGTATGCTTGTGCGCCTTTATTTTTTGAGAGCCAAGGGGCTCAAGCATTTTGTGCCTTTTATAGATGCGGAGGAGGGCAATAGCTATATCCGTGTTTTCGGTATAGCATGGTGAAATATGGATAAGATAATAGATATTTCGGTAGTGCTGCCATGTCTGAACGAGGAAATGACTATAGGCACCTGCATAAAAAAGATTAAAGAGGTGTTTGCGCGGGAAGATATTGCCGGCGAAATCGTCATAGCGGATAACGGCTCACGAG
>MHFD01000036.1:2190-5443 GCA_001804045.1 Omnitrophica bacterium RBG_13_46_9 | reverse complement strand
GAAGGAAGGGGCTATAGTGGTTACAGAGCCGCAAAAAGGTTACGGCGCCGCATACCTAAGGGGATTGAGAGAGGCGAGGGGCAGATTTATAGTGATTGGCGATAGCGACGACACCTATGATTTCTACGGCATTCCTAAATTCATCAAAGCATTAAGGGGTGGATATGATTTTGTGATGGGAACGAGATTCAAAGGCGGGATGCAGAAAGGGGCCATGAGTTGGTCTCACCGTTATATAGGAAATCCTATCCTTTCGGGTATGTGTCGGCTGTTCTTTCACACGTCACTTTCGGACATCCATTGCGGCATGCGCGCATTTACACGGGAGACATACAAAAAAATGAAATTGCGGACATTGGGAATGGAGTTTGCCACAGAGATGGTCCTTTCCGCTCTTACGAATAATCTGAAAATATACGAGATACCCGTAAAATACCATCCCAGAAAAGGCGAATCCAAGCTGAAGCCCTTACACGACGCCTGGCGTCATATACGATTTATGCTTCTCTACTGTCCGGTCTGGCTGTATTTTATTCCGGGGTTAATGGGATTTATGACCGGTTTATTTCTTTTGCTTCTTCTCCTGCCGGGACCATTTTTGTTTTTAGGGCGCTATTGGGATATGCACGTGATGATATTCGGCAGCATGATGGCCATTCTATCTTATCAGCTTTTAACGTTGGGCGTATTCGCGCATACATTCTCTATAAAACAGGGATTTTTGAAATACGACAACGTGACACTTTTCTTCCAGCGCCATTTTAACCTGGAAAAAGGGCTTATTCTGGGAGGCGCCATATTTCTGATGGGGTTTGCTCTCGCCTTTTTAATCTTTGCCGAGTGGTTTTTGAGATATTTCGGCGCCCTCTACAGGATAAGAGAATCTGTCCTTGCCATGACTTTGATGATAATAGGACTACAGACCATGTTTTCCTCGTTTTTCATAAGCCTCTTGTTCTTGGAGAAGAAATGAACCTCCTTCCCCGGACGTTAAAAAATACCATTGCGCTATGCGCGATTATTTTCCTGGGATTCGTTTTGAGATTTTATCACCTGGGATTTCCGTCGATCGGATACCATAATATGCAGGAGAATGTCTATATGGGCATCGCTCACGAGATGGAAAAGACAGGCGACTATGTGACGAAAAGAGTCTATTTCTATGACGCCTTTGGTGAAAAGACCGGTCCGAAGCCAAGCCCCCAGTTTCCGCTTGTCTCTTATCAGACGGTATTGTCATGGAAATTTTTAGGGGAGAACCTCTGGGGTCCAAGGTTAATCAATGTCATTTTCGGCTTAGGTGGCATATTGCTTATTTATCGAATAGCCATTTTGTTTTTCACCGACAAGCGCCTGGCATTGTTTGCTTCTTTATTGTCGGCTATAATGCCGCTTGCCGTATTTTTTTCCCGCAATCTACAACCAGAGAGCCCGGCCTTATTTTTTATGCTTTTGGGCAGCTTATTCTATCTTAGATTTATACCGAGCCAAAAAAGGTACAACCTGCTCTTTGGCGGATTGTCGTTTTTAATGGCCTGGCTTTATAAGTTCAATTTCCTTATCGGTGTTTTCCCGTTTCTCTTCTGTTTTCGGGAGATGGCCGATGCCCGGAATAAAAAAAAGTTCATGTCTTATCTGAGTTCGCTCGTTTTTCCTTTTTTTGTAATCGCCGTTTTTATTTTTTTATTATACCGCTCAGGCCAGATTTCCTTAAATGTTGATGCAGGCAGGCTGTTAAGGACATTCTTGCCTTCCTACTGGAAGGAATACGGCAGGACTGTATGGTGGTATATCAAGGACGAGAATTTTACCCCTGTTTTTATCACGCTGTCACTTATAGGAATGATAATAGCGTTTTTAAAAAGAGAGAGTCTGGTAGAGCGTTATATCATGGGCTGGGCGATAGCCATTATCCCTTATTGCATCTTTTTCTCAGAGCCCATCTCGCAGAATAATTATTACCAGATGCCTTTTCTCGCGCTTGTGTGCGTGTCCGCTGCCTATGCCGCGTCGTTCATATCGGCAGGGATAAAAAAGGTCGTTAAAAGGGATGTCGTCATCATTGTTCTTATGGCGATAAGCGTCTTGTCAATACCGTTTGTGCGCGATTCAATCATGAGGATGCATTCAACTGTTTTTGCGGGTGTAGACGTAGCGGGCGAATCATTGAGAGACTTCACGAAACCCGATGAACGCATATTTCTCCTTACTCATTCGCAAGGATACGGCATAGCCAGATACGCAGGTCGATACGCCGGCTGGACGTATGATCTAGAAGACTTTAAGGATAAAGAGAAGAAGTTCGGCGTGCGTTACGTTTGTATCTATCCGGTAGAGTCTGTCTATTCCCTGAAAGAAAATAGTCCGGAACTGTTCAATTATATCCAGACCAATTATCATATGAAAGAGGCGGGTTTAACGGATGAACCCGAGCGCCTATTTTACCTCATATTAGAGAAAGGCGAGACCCCGCGGCCGCAAAATATTCTGGAATCAATATCAGGAAAAAAATATCTTAAAACCATATACAGGGTATCAGGCAAATATATCTTCTTCTATGTACTTAAGCCGCAGGGTACCGCATAAAAATAAGATGACAAAAGAATGCCCGTTCATTTCCGTGATAATTCCCGTTAAAAATGAAGAAGGGGTATTGAGCCGCTGCCTTGACTCCCTCGGGAAAATGGATTATCCGAGGGGACGCCTGGAAATCATAATTGCCGACGGGATGTCTAAGGACAACACGAGGGATATCGCCCTCAGCTATGGGGTTAAAGTTGTCTTAAATAAGTCGGAGCTTGTAGTTTCAGGGCGAAACCGCGGTTTTGAAGCGGCCTCCGGCGAAATCATCGCCTTTACAGATGCGGACTGTATTTTTGACAAAGACTGGCTTACGAACGGCATAAAGTATTTTACCGACGAGAAGGTGGGAGGCGTTGGGGGGGTGACTCTTGCTCCGGCAGACAGTTCCGATTTCGAAAAGGCGATAGGCTGTGTTTTTAGTATGGCCGAATTCTTTCACGCATGCGCGCATTGGAAAAACCTTGCCAATGCCAAAGAAATACACGATGTGCCGGGCTGTAACGCCATTTATAGAAGAAAAGCGCTTGAGAAGGTCATGCCTGTGGACGAGAGCCTTTTAACGGCTGAGGATGCCTGGATGAACTTCTGCATAAGAAGAGCCGGATATAAGCTTATTATGGCCCCTGATGTCATTCTCTGGCATTATCGCCGTAATTCGCCGGGAAGATTT
>MHFD01000036.1:0-2180 GCA_001804045.1 Omnitrophica bacterium RBG_13_46_9 | reverse complement strand
CATTTTCTTTTTTGAATATGGGATCATTCAAACCGGCCGTTAACGTTCCTTTGGCGATCGTTATCTTTAGTCTGGGCTGGTCGGCAGGTTTTTTAAGGGAATTATTTTTTCCGATGAGAGAGGTGAAGGGGAGATGAGGGTGGCTTTTTTGATACCTCCGGCGCTGGATGGCACCGGTAATGTTGATAGGTGGATAGGCTGTAATTATAGTTTCTATTTTTTGCCTATCCCAGCGGTGCTCTATTCCGCCACGTTATTGAAAAACACCGTAGAAGGGATCTCTATCGCGGATCTTGCCGCGCATAGAAAAACAGAGAAGGATTTTTTAGGTTTTGCATCGAGCGATGATTCGGATGTCTACGTATTTTATACCGTTTTTCTTTCTCAAAAGACAGACCAGCGGGCGCGCCATATCATAAGAGAAATGAAGCCGGATTCAAAATTTATATTCTGCGGGCCTCATCCGACCCTGGAAGCAGACTTGTTTTTGGATAGGGACGATACTTTTGTTGCAAGAGGAGAGCCGGAATTTATAATTAGAGAACTTGTCGAAGCCTTAAAAAAAGGGAACGACGTAGGTTCTATAAAGGGTGTGTCTTATCGGCGGAATTCAAGAGTAATCAATAATCCGTCGGCGTTGCCCATAGAAAATATCGATGATATTCCCGTGCCTGACAGGACGCTTCTCGACCACAGGCCATATTGCAATCCCAAATTGCATGTTGGGCCGCATACCTCGGCCCTCACCTCCCGAGGTTGTTATGGCCGGTGCTGGTTCTGCGTTCCCAACTCGCTGTCTTATTCGCGGGAGGTAGAGTATAAAAAAGAACATCGTAGAAAGCCGCCGCCGCGGTTGCATTCGCCTAAAAGGGTGGTGGAAGAATTTTCCGATATTTCAAGACTTGGGTTGAGGTCCGTATCGATTCTGGATGACGAATTTCTGTGGGACGAAAAAAGAACGCTGGAGATATGCGATGGCATAAAAGATCTCGGATTGGCTTGGTCGTGTATCGCACGACCGGATAAAGTTACGGAACATACGGCTCGGGCCATGGCAGGAGCAGGGTGTGTCTATATCGACCTCGGCATGGAATCTTTTGATGAGGAGATCCTGGATTCCATAGGGAAAGATATGTCGCCTGCCGACACCGAAAGGGCGGTAGATATACTAAAAGCGCAAAACATAAAGGTGGAGATAAACGTTATCTTCGGGGCCACACCCAAGGAAACGGAAACGACCATGAAAAAGACCCTTAAGGCCGTAAGGAGGATAAACCCTGATTACGCGCTCTTCAATATCGCCAATCCGTATCCCGGGACCGAGTTTTATGAGGCTGCCAAACGGGAAGGATGGATGGTGAGCGGAGACTATGTCCCTACGGATGCTATGAAGAGTTCTATCATATCATATCCGCATCTATCCAAGAGAAAGCTTGAGCGGTTCATCGCCTACGCCTATTTTACCTATTATTATCTTAATCCGCGGTATCTCTTGAGACAGCTTGTGCAGATAAGGAGCCTGCGGGAGTTCGGCAATAAATTTTTCGCGGCATTACGGTTTTTTGTAAAAAATTTCATAAAGAGATGAACGAAAGTATCGTACTTGTAAATCCTCCTCCGGAAAAGATAGTGGAAGAATATGACGCTCCGCCTTATGGGCACATAGGCCTTGCGTATTTAGGAGCGGCTTTAAAAGGCCGCGGCTTTCGATGCGCTGTGCTGGATGCGAAATTGGGACGTTTGAGCCGCGCGGCGGCGGCGGAAAAAATTTCAGATATCGCCCCTCGCATAATCGGCATAACTTCGCATACCCACGAGATAAATACGGCTGCCGGCCTGGCAAGAGAAATAAAAAAACGCGTCCCGGACGTTAAGATTGTTATAGGCGGGATTCATGCCTCATCGCTTCCCGTGGATACTCTTCGGAATTTTGACTGCTACGATTTTCTCATAAAAGGTGAAGGCGAGCGCACTTTTATAGCGCTGTGCGACGCGATAATCAATAATAAGGAAGATACCGTATCCGGAATACCGGGTCTTGCGTACAGAAGGGGAAATGAAGTCGTGCTTATTCCGCAAAGCGGATGGATAGAGGACCTGGACAGCCTGGACTTTCCAGCGTGGGACCTTTTCCCAAAGATGAGTATTTTTCCTGTGATAAGTTCCCGGGGCTGTCCTTA
>MHFD01000035.1:8818-23036 GCA_001804045.1 Omnitrophica bacterium RBG_13_46_9 | reverse complement strand
TTGCCTCCTATCACGGGCTTGCCGCAGGCCATGGCTTCAAGAAAGACGATTCCGAATCCTTCCCCTTTACTGGGCATGACAAACACATCGCAAAGGTTGTAAAAACGGATCAGATTTCCGTTATCAACTTTGCCGAGAAACCTGACCCTGTCGTTAACACCCATGCCACGGCCCTTTTTTTCCAGACGCGTCAAATCGTCTCCTTCGCCCACCACAAGCCATATATACCCTTTACCCAGCTTGCTAAGAACCGCAAGCATAATGTCATGTCCTTTATACCTCTCCTGAGAACTCACCTGTCCAACGGTCAACAGCACGCGCCTGTCTTTAAGGTCCAACTGGCTTACCAGATTTTCGTCAGCGGGTTTTCGGCAGAATATCTTGGTGTCAACGCTGGGGCACAATATCTTTATCTTATCGCCGGGGATGCCATTTGTCATCATCCTATTTTTGCTATAATTGCTTATAGTCATAATGAGATCGGCATTTTTTACTCCATAGTATTTTAAGTCCTTTTTTAGATCCCAGCATTCTATGCCATAAGTCAAAACCGTGTATTTTATACCGTATATTTTTTTTAAGAATAACGCAATCGGTGACAAGTTTACATGGCCGCATATCAAAAATCCCGGTTTTTCCGTCAAAGCCATCTTTACCGTCTTGAAAACAAAAAATATTTTTTGCATAAATCCCAATTTTTTGCCGCGGCGAGGCGCTATTTCCGCATTAAGACTGCGACTTCGTGAACAGGTTTTTGGCATACCGCAGAGTGACATCTTGATAAATCCAATCTCGGGAAACCCTGTTTCCAGGGCATCCGAAAGACGCCGGCCATATTCCTGAATACCCCTTGCCGTAAAAACATCCGTAAATAACAGTAACACCTTCTTCATGTCAGGATATTTTTCTCATACCAGTTTATAAAAGAAAGCAGGCACAGTATTGATGAATAATTATACAGTCTTGACCCTCTCAAAAAATCCACCCATATTTTATTCACTTTGCCGGAATCCAGAAACGCTATATTTTTCAAGTTGTCTTTTGAAAATTTCTCCTCACAATAATATCTAAGCTCGCCTTTCAACCAGCGTTCGAAAGGAAACACAAAGCCCATTTTCAGGCGCTTCTGAATCTCTTCCGGCAACAGGTCTTTTGTGGCTTTTACGAGCAGCCGCTTCGGGAAATCCTTTCCTAACTTTGCTTTTCCGGGAATCTTAAACATTTTTTCCACGAGAAAGTGGTCAAGATAAGGGACGCGCACTTCGAGTGAATTCGCCATGCTCATGCGGTCCGTATCCTGAAGAAGCATATTCTGCAGGTATGACTTAAGCTCCAAAAGGGAAAGTTGGTTAACTATATCGATATGTTTGACGTCATCCGCATCGGTCCTGTCCTCAGTTTTCTTGTCGCGGACTTCCGGCAAAAGCTGATTAACCTCATCCGGCAAAAATACCATTCTTTTCAAAAAATAGAGGTCCTCCAGTCTTGTGCATTTTAAAACAGCGAAAAGGAGCTTCAATCCGCATCTTAATCTTGCCAGCGGCCTCAAAAGTTTAAATAATTTATCCCTCAGGCGCTGCGGGAAAATCCTCATAGGCTTTAACGCAAAAGCTGCTATAGGCAGAATCCTGAAAGATGTGTATCCCGCAAAAATCTCATCGCCTCCAAGCCCCGACAAAGCCACTTTTAAATAGGTCTTTTTGACCGCTTTGGAAATTATAAAAGTATTAAAGCCGTCTATACTCGGCTGGTCCATCGAATCGAATATGCTGGGTATCTCTCCCAGGATATCTTTTTCTTTTAAAAGAATCTCGGTATGGTCTGTCTTCAGGGCTTTCGCTATTTTTCTGGAAAATCTGCGTTCGTCGTACTCCTTCTCCTCGAATATGACCGAAAATGTTTTCACGGGTCTCTGGGAATGCTTTTGCATCAGAGCCGTTATGACACTGGAATCCACTCCGCCGCTCAAAAAAGCGCCTACCGGCACATCGCCGACCAGGCGCATCCTAACCGCTTCATCCAATATACCCCTTATATCGGAGATCTGCTCTGATTCCGTTTCCGCCGGACCTCTTGCCTTTGAAAGATTCAATTTCCAATACCTTTCTATTTTTAAGGTGTTACCCTGGAAAATAAGGTAGTGTGCGGGTAAAAGCTGAAATACCTCCTTAATAAGCGTCTCCGGCGCTTCTACGGAGCCGTATGTGAAATAATTTTTTAAAGCCCTTGTATTAATCTCTCTTTTTGGAACACCTGAAACCAGCATGGCCCTTAACTCGGAGGAAAAGACGAATCTATCCCCCTTAAAGAAATAAAAAAATGGCTTTATGCCGAACCTGTCTCTGGCTGCGAATAATTTATTTTCTTTTTTATCCCATATAGCGAACGCGAACATGCCCCGTAATATATCCAGGCATTTTTCTTTACGCTCTTCGTAAAGATGCAGGATTACCTCCGTGTCCGTCCTTGATTTAAAACGGTGCCCCCTTATCTCCAGATCTTTTCTCAGTACTTCAAAATTATATATTTCTCCGTTAAAAGTGATCCAGAGGGTACCGTCTTCATTGGACATCGGCTGGCGGCCCGCTTCGGAAATATCTATTATCGACAACCTTGTATGCCCCAGGCAGACCAGGTCATCGCGCCAGATACCGGTGCTATCCGGCCCGCGATGCCCCATTTTCTGGTTCATCCTCCCGACAAGGTCGCTACTCTCAAATCCTATTGTTCCTGATATTCCGCACATAATTTACTATAAAATAATGTACCGCATCGGCTCCGCGCACGGCAAATAATGGCCGGGACGTGCCCGAGTTTCCCATATATGCAACGCTTCAAGTCCATTAACAGAATCCATACACCGCCCATTAAAGCGATCTCCTTGTGGTCAATATCATATTTATCCGCGGCATAAGAATTTTATTTACTACTACGCAAAACACAATCGCAGCTGATATCGTCATTGTAATATGAACAAAGCTGATGCTTCCCACCAGGCATATAACAGGCAGGAATAAATAGGTAAAACCCTGCCAGTCACCTTGCATCAATCTATATCCGCAGCTCATATCTACGAGTTTTATTATGATACCCAGTAAAATAAAACCGACGATTATGCCGATAATGCCGAAATTGATATAAAGTTCCATGATCAACCCCATGCCTACACTTGTGCCCCTTGCGAATTCTATACCGGTATATCTCGTCACCAAGTCGGCCCCACCCAGCACTATAGGCTTCTCCGGCCATAATATCCTGGGGATCATGGCTAATACGGATTCGGCGATCGTCTCTCCTTCGGCATACGGCTGGCTGCCATCCTGCAAGTATTTCACGGCTGAACCTACCAGTTGGTTTTGATTAAGCCTTCCGTCGATGAAAGCCAGTTGTTCGGTATTGTATAAGTTAATAAATTTAAAATTACTCATCATCTTAAATACAACCCCTGCTTTACCTAGCAAGGGCGTGGGATTTTCGGCCCAAACCAGGTCTCTTATCTCTTTTCTGTAATCCATATAAGTGATAAATAATGAAAGTCCGAGATAAATGGACAACGCTGCGCCTAAAATGACCTTCCATTTTGGGCGATAAAAAACTGACACGAAACAAAGGATAGACAATAATGACATGATCCCGGGGCCTAAAAAACCTTCCGTGATCATTGTAAAGAAGGGCGACATTAACGCGGCTATTAACCAGTAAAATAATTCTCTATGCCTCTCTAAACGCCACGCGTTCCAGAACCCAAGGCATATGCCGACAATGATAAGGTACCAACTTGAAAAAACTAACGTGCGGAAACTGATAATGCCCCTCAGTACGGGGGCCAATATAAAATAGAAGGTAACCCCCGTCGCAAGATAGATCTTTGGAAGTTTTGGGTCAATGGCATGAGGCCTTACCTTTAACCATGAAAACTGGAAGGTCTTGACAATAAATGGGGCAAATATCACATTTCCGACATATAATGACGTAATAGCATATGTGCTATACTCAAACCCTAATATCACAGTGTCGTAGTTAGTGGGCTTATACCATGGGAAGCTGTAGATTATCCCTCCAAACCAATGCTCTACCGACAGACCAAGAAGGAACGCAAGGGACAATCCGGCGGTCGGCGTGTCTTTTCTGAAACAGTTGTATGCCACAATTATGATGATAAAAAACCACCAGATAGCGTAAAATTGCATTATGTAATAATCGTAAATGGGTTCCATTTTACCTTCTTGAAGCTCCACGCCCTTACAGGCGTGGAATTTTTCCTCTCGCCATACAAAAACAGTGGCGGAAAACCTCGCCAAAGGCGGGTTAAAAAAGCATATTTAGATAATCTATCTACCCGCAAAAGGTTCTTCGCGTCTTTTACCAGTCACATATTTGATGGCCTGCAGCGCGCCATCTACGGAGGCGGCGATCGAATATCGATCTATGAGCTCTTTGGCCTTTTTACCCATATTCTCCCGTTTCTCCGGGTCAAGAATGAACCTTTCCATAATTCCTGATAGCTGCCTGGTATCCCCGCATCGGAATTCTTCGCCTGTTTCGCCGGAAATAATCAAATCGGACGTGCAACCCGCTTTATTGCTGACGATCGCAGGCAAGGCGCAAGCCATCGCCTCATTGACCACAAGCCCCCAAGTCTCAACGGCATCGGAAGGCAAGACCAAAACATCTGCCGCCGTATAAGCTTTTGGCATATCGCTCTGGTTCAGAAAACCTGTGAATACAACCGGCAGATTATATTTTTTTACCTTGCGCTCCAGGCTGTTTCGGAAATAGCCATCACCGACAACCAGCCCAAATATCTGACGGCAACGGTTATAAGTCATTTTTATGGCATTAATGAAATCGTGCGGCCTTTTCTTCGGCACTATCTTTCCCGCAAACAGAAAAACTACGGATCCTTTAGGTATCTTCCATATGTTTCTTATATTTTCGCGTTCCGGCTGAAAGGCGGCTTTATGCGCGGCAAAAAAATCGTTGTCCACGGTGTGCGGCGCAAAAAACATTTTTTTCTCTTGAGCGCCATAATAGAGATAATAATCTCTCGCGCGTTTTCCTACCACAAGATACGCGTCAAATTTCGGTATAAACCACCTGTGCGTAATATATTTCATCCACTGCTTTAAAAAAATATGCCGGGCCAAAAGATAAGAATCCCCTCTCACCAGTATCGGGGTACCGCTTCTCCAGCAAGCGTCTATCGCCTGCCAATTGCTCTTTGTCCGCCAGCCATGGGTAATGAAAGCGTCGAAGCGCTTCTCATAAATAATACGCATGATATCAGGCGTATCACAGCCAAAAAAACCAAAGACAGCCGGGTGGCGCGCTACATTCCTTAGAAAAACGTGCTCGTACCCATCGAACAAAGGGATATCCCAAGCGAACGGAATCCCGAATTCCGACCGGGCGTGATCCTCCGGGCCCTGATGATGGCAGTAAAATACTTTAAGTTTGACTTCCGGACGGTTTGCCAGGGCCCGATACCATGGAGCATAATACTGGATCGGATGTGTCGCAATAATGCCTACTCTGTATTTATCGGTTTTAGCCATTTTGTAAGACCTTTTAGTCTTGTCGTCCATAGAAAATATTTACAGCCCTGTATTTCTTTTCTTTCCCATTTATCGGACTGAACAAATGTGTTTCTGATAATATCGCCTTTTCCATTTTTTTCAAACTCCGGCGGAAGCAATGCCCAGACGCTTAAAGGAGAAGAGCTCAAATATCTCCTTTTTTTTAACGCGTCTAAATCTTCGAAATCGGCACTGGTGATGATCGCCCGCCCGGAAAAGCTGAGTGCGGTGACATAGGACGGTAAATACCAAATACCTTTTTCTGAAGAAAAATCCGTTATTAATTTTTCACGCACACCCGCAAGGTCGAAATCGGCTAACAGCGGATTGTAGATATGGCTTGGCCCGACTTTATAATCTGAAGGCGTGCGAATTACCTTGCCCACCACAGACGCACCACCATATAAAAGCGGGACCGCAATATAGGCAATTGCTGCTCCGGTTAAAACTGCCCGAACCGCGCCCCGTCGGGAAGCCGCCCAGAAAAAATAGCCCTTCTGGACAGCCAGTGGCAAAATCGCGATGCCTGCGGGCGCTAGATGCCGCGCCTCATAGCTAACATTATCGCTAAGAGACCAGAGGGTAAAGAGGCACGCGCAACTGACTAAAAAGACACAGATAGCCAGAAGTTCGTAATCCCGGAGAATCTTTAAGTGCGGATCCCGACGGCTATCAAGTCCCGTAGCATTTATGGACGGGGATAAAATCAGCAATATCAGAAGCAATCCTCCCGGAAGGCCGATAAGAGCCGGCCACAGAGGATTCCGCAGCAAGCCATGCACGGGATGTAAAAAGATATAACACAAAAGAGAATAACCGTCGGCCATAGCTAAAACAGGATTGGCTATAGTAAAAAGAAGGTTCTGCCAACATAAATTTAGCCCCAATGCTGTCGTAGCGGGGGTTATCCCGGTATTGAATTTACAATTTAATACCTGTAATCCTGCGATCGGCATAATAAAAAATATTAACGCTAAAACAAGACAGGCCATAGTTTGGAGAAAACCGTAACTTTTTCTGCGAAACATAGTTATCCCCAGGTAAACCAATGATCCTATTGAGACAAATATAATGGAGTATTTAAATACATAGACAGAACCTGCGCAAAACCCGAAGAAAGCAAAAAGAAGTGCCATCCGCAAAAGACCAAGTCTTCCCCGAATCCAGAGTTCCCCAAGGCCATATGTCGCAAGTAAAATCCACGGCGCTGAAGCGTAATTTAATATTTCCGTGATATATAAAAAAAGACAGTTGCTTGTATAGCGCATCCATGGCAATGCAACTGCAAGCGCAATTTTGATCCACCACGGAAAACGGAACATGGAAAACCAGAAGACCCATCCTATGGACCCGAGAAAAAGGCAGACAATCACCTGGATACGAAGCGCATCTCCCAACGCAACGCCTCCAGCCATCAGAGGATAGTTGAATAACTGCGTTCCGGGCGGCCACCAGGAAATCCATCCCGCCGCATCTTCAGACAGGTCTCCTTCTTTAGGCATTACAACGTGATTGATGGAGGGGGACTCCCCGGCTAAATACTGCTGAAGCGCTTTCATCTGAGTAGCCGGATCGGAATAGAGCCCCTGAGGAGTCCTTGATACCAACAAAATAAGCAGCGTAGCTGAAACCATGGTCGCGCATATGAGAAAGCTTCTCTTTCCCATATTTTTCCGCCATAATGATTTAAATGTATCTATAATTTTGCTCTTCATCCGTCAACCTTTTTTTGAGGTTTCTCTAAAAATTCTTAATTTTAATCCGGAGTCCTCTGATTACGCAGATCATAAAAGATCACGGAGATTTCTCTCATCGATTGAATAATCGCTGTAATCTAAATCAATCTCTGTAATCATAGATCACTGTCTGATTTTAGACTTTTTCAGTGCTCTCTTTTCTCCCCCTTCAATAGATCATCAAATGCACAAGCGAGTTTTTCTGTCATCGCTTCCGCAGAGTAAGCGTTAAATGCCTCCCAATTAACCTTCTCCGGTGAATATACGCTGTTGATTATACTATATAACGCTACGCATATTTCGTCTATAAATGTATTTTCTGGCTTTTTCTCATCAAAAGTAACGACTATCCCCGCATTAGAGGCCTTTAGAACATCCACAGCCGTGCTCTTAGCGTACAAAAGCGCCATTATGGGGCGGCGCGAAAGAACAGCCTGAAATACTTTTGACGGTGTATAATGAGGTTCTTGTGAACCGAAAATAATAACGGCGCTTGCATGTTTCAAATGATTGAGCACATCGATATAAGGGATACGAGTCGGGTATTCGCAAACTGCATCCGAAATATCATATCTCTCCGTCATCTGTTTCGTCCTGGAAGCCGCCGAATCGATATAGAGGCCGCTTGTGCCTATGAAATGAAATTTGACTTTTTGGGCAATATGAGGGTGTGATTTTTTAAAAATGAGAAACCCCTTTAATAGCGCCTGCACGGTATAAGTGAACATGCTTCCCGCATATACAAAATGAAAGCATCCATCGTGAGGGTCAAAGAGATAGGGGGGGCGCGGATATTTTTCCAAATATTGGAAATCTTTTTTTTCAGCGCCTAAAGGCATGGCAGCACGGGGAATATCGCTTATCCATGGATAGCGCTTTAAGGTCTCTGCATAGTAACTTGGCGCGACGGAGGTTATAAGACTGACGTGCCGCAGGACTATTGGTTCCAAAAGACAGCCGAGGTGATATGAAAACCACGCTTTACTAAACGGTATTTTAGACCCGTACCATGAGTAAACCCACGGGTCCTGATAATCTATTACGTAAGGTGTCTTAAATTTCTTAAATATAAGAGGGCCTAACAGCGCGGAATAATTGGGCGGGATCGTTATAAATAGCAAATCCACCTTTTCCCGCTTGACTATTTTACAAAGCGTCCGGTATTGACACCAAAGCGCTCTTAAGCTGATGTCTCCGATTCCGAAAATACGCGATAGCCGGCTAGATATGGCTTTGGTTCGAATGACCTCCACATCGGGAGGCACCAACGCTTCTATCTCATAATCCAGCGTTTCCTCATAGTAAGAAGGTTCTACCGAAATCACCTTTGATTTCCATCCAAATTTTTCCAAATGCATGGCAAAATAGCGGCTGCGATGCACAGCTGTTAAATTGTTAGGCGGAAACTGCGACGCAACGATAATAACCTTCTTCATCTTCCGACCTCTAATATGTTTTTAAGTTTTTCAACAAATTTCTCGCTTTCCCTCTCCCAATTCCACCTTTCATGAGCGGCCGTTAGAGACGCTTCTTTGCATCGCCTAAGCCTTACCGGGTCTTGAATCAATCTATTCAAATTATCCGCTAACGACCGATAATCTCCCGATTTGTATATAAACCCGGCGTCAGGGCAGCTGGATACAACGTTTCGCTGCCCAAGGGTATCGGAAGCGGCTATGGCTAGACCTGCCAATAGATACAGAAAAATCTTATTGGATATAGACAGGTTGCGGTTTAAACAGCAAAGCGGTTCTTCTAAAGCCAGACCTACGTCATGTTCGGCGGTGCGAGAAAGCAGTTCCTCGGGTACTGCAGGGGGATGAAAATATATAGCGTCTTTCACGCCGCATTTGTGGGCTAAGGCAAGGATTTTTCTTCTCATCGTCCCATATACAGTGCCTCGCATATGTATTTGCACTTTATCTTTGAGTAGACCCGCAGCCTTAATAGCGTCTTCGATGCCGCGATGCTCCCCGATAACCTGGGAAAACCAATAAAGGGAAAGCCCGTCTTTCCGTATATCTTTGATTTTATTATCGATATTTTCCCTTGCCGCCCATGGGAAAACATTGTGAACAATAAGAGGCGGCGGTATTTTGTAGCGCCTGACTATTTCATCAGCAAAAAGTTCCGACGCTATCGTGACATAAGAACAATAAGGTAAATAGCGTCTTTCTATGGTCTCGATCCTCTTTTTCTGTAGCGACGGGATTTTCTCTTCGGCATAGAAGTCCTCCATATCATAGGCAAATTTTGCCTGCCACCGAAAGGCGGCGAATGCCGCGGCAGCAAGACCTGTCGGGTAGTGGCCGATGTAAATATCGGCTTTTTCCGAAGCGGCAAGCTCCGCAAGTTCTTTATACATCCTGCCTTCGCCATACTCCGCGAGACCGCCGAACCGCAAAAGAAACGATGGAAATCTTTCGTATATATTGTGGCGTAAATACGATTTGAGATAAAGCATTCTTTCCCTTTCCCTGAAAGGGGACCACTTGACCGAATCCCATCTCCACTGCTTTCCTTTTAGATACAGCTCATCGAGTTTTCTTATATCCTCAAGGTTGCCTTGAGAATATACTACCCGCACATTAAACCCAGCTTGGTGCAGGGCATCGGCTTCTTTAGCGGTCCTCGGATTGGAGACAGCGTATGAGGGCGTTATTATACAAACACTTTTTGCCTTATTACCATTCATCCGATCGATCCTACGGGTTTCCATACTAAGGTCCGGGCCACTTTACCATAACTTCATAAGTGTACACAGGTTCTTTTGCTATTATATCGAAAGGTACATTCTGGATGCTCTCTACAATACCGCCGGAGTCTTTTAAAAGCCTCAAGCAAAGTTCGGGATCGCCTATCCCCAAATAACCCCGCGGGTGAAGTTCGACCACTAAACACAAATTGTGCCGATACCTTAGATCCGGCAGCTGTTTCAATAAGACTGTCTCATGGCCTTCGACATCGATCTTTACAAGGCACCTATTAAAGCGGGAATATTTGTTGACTAAGCTAGAAAATTTAACGCCGGCTACCTTTTTGCCGCGACTATTGATGTGGGATAACACACCCTTGCTATCATCAAAAGTCACATCACCGTCTACGGCTGTCACGGCTGCTTCGATAGTCTCGATTCTCCCCTCCAATTTATTAATATGGATCGACTCCTTAAGACAGTTCATTGCCCGATGGCACGCGTCTACGCACACCGCTTTAATAGTCGGATTTCTCAACAATATCGAGAGTGTCATGCAGCCTATGTTCGAACCTATATCAACGAAGATCTCGTAATCCGCAGCCAGCCTAACCAATATGTCCTGAAACCAGCGTTCATAGCTATCCCCTCTCATGGGCCCTGACCACATCCAAGAGTCCTTAACGGCGTCAAAACAGATCCAGCCGTTATAAAAAGGTTGTTTCATCGTAACGCCCTTCAACAGCCATTTCGCGATCAATCTTATTGCGGCAAACCGATATACTCTGGAAACAACGGCATTAATTAAGGATGTTTGTCTTATCATCTTATTATGAGTCCTGCAAAAAATTTTTCCAGTCGGACAAATTGATATTTTCGCGGCCCCTCTGGGCTTCCGGCACGTCGCCGCGTCTTACTGTCTGTAGAATGCGCGGCAGTAGCTTCAAAAATCCGTCCGATTTATACGGCGGATGAAGGGTCCATGCCTTCCTGGACCCAAGGGTAATTCTTCTCCCACCGCACCCACCGATCCGGTAAAACATCAAAAGTTCGAAAGAAGGCGGGTAGCTACGTTTTAAATATTTTCTTGTTAAAACCTCTATAACGTACCGGCCTTTAAGGAGCGGGAGATAACGATTAAACTTATATAAATCCAACAATATGCAGCGGGTGCCGAACCAGGAGACAAGCCAGCCGCCTTCCGTGGGCGCGATAGGGACTTCGCATTTTTTTAAAGCTTCCAGCTCTTCCTTCTCACTGCCAAAAGGAGGGCTGGATCGGGGGCTGCCTGCCACTGCTAAAGGCTCTTTTTCCATCAATCGTTTGGCTTCGACCGACCAGTCATAACCCGATGCCTGATACAACAGCATATCCCCGTCATAGTGTATAATATAGCGCGTGGCGCAGGATTCCAAAGCCACTATGTACTGCATAAGAGCTATGCCCCAACAGTCATGAGTTTCCTTGATTATGTTTCTCATGAACTTACGGGAGATCGTCTTAAGGAGGGGATCGTCGGGCCACAGGTATATTATCCTGTCGAGATAACCCTCCTTTTTTAGCTCTTCGGCGATCGTACAAATCTGTTTTACCCGTATATTGAATTCAGGCTCCGGGAATCGGCGATCGGGGTCGATAATCTGCGTCTTCTGCGGACGGCAGCAATCTACCACGGCTATTTTTTCATCGACATTTGCGCGATGCGCCCCGACCAGGGCAGGCACCGTCAATCGCGCATACGGAATATCTCCTTGAGAAAGATTTATCTGTAAAGTCACTTCATGCATAATAGATCCTTAATACACAAATTTTTTGGAGGAGTCAGTCCCGGGTTTTATGTCGGATCTTCTTATAGTAATCCCCGAGAGGATCTCCATATAACAGGTACCGCAAAAGGGACTTGGACAAAAAATACAGAAACCTCAATCCCCTGACGCGTTTAAAATCATATAAAAGATAGAAGCCGTCGATCAGCTGGCGTTCCAGTTGATATCTACAGCCCATCTGATCCGCGATCTCTGTTGAGCGTTTTACTATTTTGGGGCCGAATCTTTTCAATAGATACATAATAAGCGACTGCTCGGTGCGATTATACAACCTTTTAGCTCTCTTGGATGGCTCTACCGCGTCATCCCTGGCTTTAAATAATGTAAAAACACACAAAGGTTCCGGCTCAAAACATATCCTATCCGTAAGCTGCAGACATCTGAACTTTTCCTGGTGCGCCTGAGAAGCCACTTCAGTACCTATTTGAAGGTCGGACGTTATCTTAGCCGTATCCCAAAACAGCCCTCCGTTAGAGATCCCGGAATGAAAGAAGAGGTACGGAAAGAGTTCGGCGGGTTCATATACTTTATGGCAATACCAATCCCCCATCGTTGTCTTGTTGTACGGCATAGACTCTCCATCCTTATCAAACCTCATATCCTGATTTCTAAGGACGATAGCTACGCCATTATCTCTGATAGACGTTATATTGGCCGCGATAAAACATGGAAATAGATAATTATCGTCCTCTAATACAAACGCATAGGAACCGCCTACGTAACCGGCGGACTGAAATGCCTGGTCGAGATTCCGTGCCGGGCCAAGCTGGGTTTTATTGGGGCTATACATTATGCGGGAATCATTATAACATTCAACAACAGCCCTGCACTCCTGCATAGGAGAGTCGTCCATGACGATGACAATCCAGTTTTTATAAGTCTGTTCTAAAAGGCTTTTAATGGCCCTTTTTAACAGTTCCGGACGTTTATACGCAGGCATCCTGACTTCGCATAAAGACATGTAAAGACCTCTTTCAAATCAAATATTTTACGGAGCCCAAAAGGCAATTCCGTCGTACCATGCGCAGGAAAATAGATTTTTCATACGCTACGGATAGCCGTCTTCCTTCCGTCCTCCATATTCAGTTTATACTCTGATTAAACGCCATGAATAATAGTTTACCAGTTTCTTTTTTTGTAATAACCAGGCAAGAATAATTTCAAAATCGCTTTTATGGCTGAAAGATTCGGCCTGTAAAACAGCGATTTAAAGTAGTATGACAACGCCTTTAACTTCTCTGTTCTCCTAAAAGATAAGCCTATCTTTAAAAAGCACGCGCTTTGTCTTTTTCTGTCCATGACTTTCTTTAATGCACCTGTTCCGGACAGTAAATAGTCCACATCTTCTATGGAAAGAGCGATATAGCCTTTGCATAACCCTCTATTGTAATCGGCCTCCGGCCCCTCCCAATTGGTACCCTCTTCTCTTTTCGGAACGTGGCGATAATCATGGTCCTGGTGGATAGCTGTTACAAATCCCGTGCAGTCTATAACAGGTATTTTGTGTAACCGCGCATTATAGATATACCAATTATCCCACGGAGGCCTGCCTACGACAAATGGAGGGATCTTGCACAGAGCTTCATCCCTTGTAAAAAGAAAATAATCTATGCCTTTCCATTCGTAGAATTTACCATTACCGACGGCAAATTCTTTAAGTCTCTCTCCCCACTTAGGAAAGCTAAAATCTACCGGCTCTTTCAGGAATATATTCAACCTAAGCCCTGTCATAAGGAATCTCTTCAAACCAACGCATTTTAACGCTTTTGTAAAATCATCCAGAAATATGATATCCGAATTAACATAACATAATAATTTTCTGTCGGATGCCTCTTTTGCTTTCTCGAACACACTGTTAAGAAAAGGGGTGCCGTATTCATTGCGGTCTATGTTCCGGATATGTTTTATTCTGTATTCGGAAGCGGTCTCTTTAACTCCCGGCTCATCTCCGCATAAAATTATTTCCGCGCCCAGCTCGATCCAGCTTCTAATAGCGTTTCTCTGGATAATACTGATACCCCCTTCAAAAGGTTTTGGGACCGTGAAGAAGGTCACATCGTTTATCTGATACGCAAAATCCTTTGTTTCAGACAGAGGCATGCGCAAGCCCTCCCTAGCTGTCGTTCTTTGCGGCTTCAATTGCCGGAGTCCTCATCAGCTTAGGGTCCCAAAAGACCCAGTGTTCCTCATGGTCAACGGAAATAAGATGGGACTGAAATCCCAGGGAAGAAAATATATCGGTGACATCTTCCGGCTTATGGTCAAATTCCGAAATCATCTTGGGAAGATGACGGCTGAGGAAAACAATGGGTCTTAACTTGGATAAAACATCTGTCGCGCCTTCCAGGACCAAAACCTCAGCCCCTTCCACGTCTATCAATAAAA
>MHFD01000035.1:4253-8746 GCA_001804045.1 Omnitrophica bacterium RBG_13_46_9 | reverse complement strand
CGGAACCTTTTGTTCTTGCCGCTAAAGCGCTCCATTCGCCATATTGCGCCCCTATGTCAAAAAGTACGTCATTGCTACGTAGGGTATTTATGTAAACTTCGAGAAATTTTTTCTCAAAACGAGCCATGTTTATGGGGTCCGCTGTATCTACCACCTTCTCCCATACCACCTGCAAGGGCCACTTTTCCGCGCAATACACCGTACAACCGTTATTTAGGTTCATCAAATAAAGAAGGCGCGCTAACCACGGACGAAGCCACAACACCATGCCTTTAGGCAGCATATTTGGGTGCCGCGACCTGAAATGATAATAGTTATAAATTATCTGAATAACCAAACGGTTAAAATTCATAAAAATACCATTGAAGCTCCACGGGCTTATACCTGTAGAATCTGTTGCTTCGCTTCGGCGAAAACCTCGCCGAAGCCCTCGGCTCTCGGCTTCCCTCGGCTTCGCCGAGAGGCGAACGCCGAGAGGCGAGCGGAATTCCCATCGCTATCTCCGCACCTCGCCAGCTATCGCTGGCGGGCATCCCCGCCTTAAAGAGGTGGGGGATTTCCCGCCTTGCCGGCGAGGCAGGCGCTAAGGCGGGTTGAAAATTATTTAGCCGTCCCGCCAAGCAAAGATTTATATAAGGACAGATACTCCTCGACTATAACCTTATCGCTGAACTTTTCCTCCACACTCTTTCTGCACATCCTTCTGTCGATCGAAGGTATTCTCTTGACGGCATCAAGCATCTCTTCTTTGGTATCGCAGATAAAACCATTGACGCCGTCTTGCACGGCTTCCGGCAGAGCTCCTTTTCTAAATCCTATTACAGGGGTGCCGCAGGCAAGCGCTTCTGCCATCACGATACCGAAAGGCTCTTCCCACTCGATAGAAAAAATAAGCGCAGAGGCGCCGCCAAGCAATTCGTTCTTTTGGACATCATTGACCGGGCCCACATATTTTATAGTTTTGCCGTCGCAATGCGGCAAAATTTCTTTTATGAAATAATCGTATTCCGGTCCGCTATCGGCGTGATTACCGGCGATTATCAATTTTTTCCCGCTACTTCTGGCTATCTCGATAGCTATATGCGGCCCTTTGATCCGCTCAAGCCTGCCGAGAAAAACTAACGGCGCGTCATCGGGAACCTGCGGAACAAACCGGTATTTTCCGATCGGCACGCCGTTGGGGATAATTACCCAGCGCCCGCCGGCAAACTTCGCCGTCCCCGCGCAAGACCTGCTGCAGGCAGTAAATACAAGCGTCTTGCCCCCCAAGAGAACGCCCAAACATATGCTCCTTGGAGTGATATGCCGCTGGTAGCTCTGTACTTTCGGGACAGATGACCTCATCAGAAGCAATAGATAGGCCAGACGGCTGAAACTATGTATAATATCTATATTGCCTATCCTCCTTACATATGTTTTGATATCCTGCATATTCCTTACTGTATCAGATAAAGAAGCGCTATTTCTCCCTCTGTATGGAATAAGCTTTGCCGGTATTTTTGAATCCGGATTGGCAAAAAGGTGAATCTCATGCCCTTTTTCCGTCAAACCGCATACCAGCATATGGATTATCCGTTCTATTCCGCCGTAATGGTCCGGCGGTACCGGAAGTTCCGGATCAGCGGTCATCAAAATTCGAAGTGGCCTGTCCGACATAGCAGTCTCTTCTTCAACAAGTTTTTGGCGTTCGGTAAAACATTTTAGGCCGTCCTAATCTTATCCAGGCGCAACAGAAATCGGCTCCAAGCGAGCAGGCGCCATGTGATTTCAAAATTCTGAAATATATCTGCGTTTTTCCAGTCAACCGGATTCCGGTGAAACCCATACGGAAGATACTGCTCAAACGCATCTACTGCGCGTCTGTCCACGCATTCTCTAAGCCCTTTATAACAGGAAAGACCCCAGAGCCAACGCAAATTGTAAGCGAAACCGAGCTTAGGGCGTTCTAAAAACCAGTGAGGCCAATCGCGGAGCTGATCCTTCAGAAGAGCCTTGGTCCGTTCCCCGTGCACCAAAACTTCGAAGGGGAGACTGCGCGCATAGCTTACAAGGTCCCAATCCAGAAGCGGGCATCTTAGCTCTACGCCATGCTCTGCCGACGCCCGGTCTGCCTTGGCAAACATATGCCCCACAAGCGTATCTGTCACTGTCTTGCGGGCCCAAGTGCTCATCCATAAAGGGACTTCGGGTCCGCAGGATACGTTGGAAATACTCTCCCCTTTTATCCTTATGGCTTCCTTATCACGCCAATCGTCCGGTTTACCGTAGCCTATAAATACCTCGTCGCCTCCGTCACCCGTGAGTATAAGCCTGCTGTGACGGGACATCGCCGTAACAAGGCGTTCTAATAAAAAGAATGAAGGCATACCCAGCGGCTCATCCTGCAGGTCAAACGCCTGTATGATCAGATCTCCGAGTTTATGAATGTTAATAGCCAGGTTGACTCTCTTGAGTCTGACTTTCAGGCGGCGGGCCGCATATATTGCATAGAATTCATCGTTCATAAACGGGACAAGTGACGCCAGGGTGAGCGCCTCAGGGCTTGAAAATAGATTAGCCTTTTCACACTCTTCTTTTAGAAGATAAGTTACGACGGTCGAATCAATACCCCCTGAAAGAAATACCATCGGATCGGGATTGTTGCAAAGCCGGCGTTTGACGGAAAGCGCAAGCAACGAACGGGTGTTTTCTATTACTTCCTCCAGGGATTCGCCTTCATAAACACGCAACGGCTTTGGCTGGCAGGAACTTTTGCTCAGGAGAGAGCCAGACCAGTCAAACTCCAGCACCTCGCCCGGCAAAACAGGCGCGCCGCCTGATAAGGCCGTGGTCCCCGGGTTTATATGAGAATGACCCCAGAAATAGGGTAATGCGTCTTTATTTAAATTCACATGTCCCCCCGTTATCGCCGCTAACGGAAGAAGCGATGTACCGAATAAAAGCCTCTTTTCCCACTTGGCGAAAAAAAGCGGTTTTTTACCTATTGGGTCGCGCGCGAGGATTATTTTTTTTCGTTTCTCATCGATAATCACCATGGAAAACGGCCCTTTTAGCAAAGATAATCCGTTGATTCCATGGGTCGCATAAGCCGCGATAATAATCTCAGTATCAGAATCGGTAGAAAAGGGGTATTCGGGGAATTGAGCTCTAAGCTCAAGATGATTATAGATTTCCCCTGTAAAACCTACGGTAACTCCCGTGCGGACGTCCGAGAGGGGTTGGCGAGCCTGGGGACTCCTGTCAACAATGGCAAGCTGCGCATGCAAAAGGCCTATAAGCCGGTCCGCGCTCAGCCATACGCATTGTGAGTCCGGGCCGCGCCTTTGTATCCATGGCAACCCGCGCAGCAAATCGCCCTTTTCCTGTTCGGTTCCGGTTATCTGTCCGATAAATCCGCACATAATAAGCTGTTACAATTTGTTTCTTAACCCACGGGTTGACGCCGTGTTATCTTATACACATCCCATTCATCTATGGTTAACTCATATTTATAGTTATCTCTTATAAACTTGATCGCCGGCAGAAGCAGTTTCCTATCATAGCCGTTTTTGTCTTCGGTATCTTCCGGGCTTATCGGAGGAATCAGATCGTTTGATTGGCTCGTGTCGATAATAAATTTTGGCCTTTTCTCCTTAAGGTCGCTGATGAACCTTTGTAGGTCATGCTCGGTCGTGTAGCCCCGTTCCATCAGCGGGTATAAGTAAGTATATTTTGTAGGACTTCTTTTCTTTGTGAGAAAATTCAGCGTTGTCTCGGCGCCCCAGAAATATATAAAATCACCGTCTGAAGTATTTTTCATTATCCACTTCACTGCGGGGGCTCTCCGGTATATATAACTGAATCCGCCGATGTTTAAATAATATTTATCATCCAAATAAATTTTGTTATCTTTGATATATATGAGATCGTAGTTGAAATTTCTCTTTATCCCAATCTCCACCAAGCGAGGCATTTTGCCGTATGCGTACCTTAAGAGAGGTGTATTTCTAATTAAAATTAAACCGCCAAAATTAAAGACGTCGCTAGGCAAAGGCGAAAAAACAATGAATATAAGCATGAAAACGGTTAACATTAGCCGTTTATTTGACTGTCTAAAAAAATATTCTGCAAAATAGCCGCTTAATAAAGCCGCGCTCGGCATTATAAGATTACAATAATGAGGATAGAGCTTTCCGCTCCAACCCATGCTATATAGTCCTGATATCCACCAGAAAAATATCATTATAAATATGCCGTGTTTGGACAGTTGAGCCCTGAAATCTTTATTTTTAATCTCCGTTAAAATGTTAAAAAATTTATACAATACCCCCGCCGCTCCAAAAACGAATAAAGCCGCATACCTTATAGATGTGCCATTTGTTAGCAACACAATCGCCCGTTTGAGACAAGAAAAAAGACCATGGGAAGTGTTTTTTAAATAGTAGGCATTATAAGTAAACGTTTGTGAGATAAGATCGCTTAGGGCCCCTTTGGCGAAAAAATAAGCGTAGAAT